>JAGWST010000136.1 GCA_028869325.1 bacterium
AGCGAAGACCACCAACTGGTCGTCGGGCTCCAGCGCTCGATCGCCGGGGGGCTGTGCGTTGACCTCGATCAGCCGCCCGCGCACGTGTTCCTCGGCACCGCGCGTGCTGGCCCCGGCGCAGCCCAGCGACGCCGCCGAGCCCGCGGCGAAGGCCAGCAGCGCATCGCTAGCCTCGGGAAAGCGGAAGGCCGAGATGATGTTGGGGTCCAGCACCACGGCCGCATATGTCGCCGCGGCGACGTCGGCGATCGCCACCACGCCGGCGTTGGGGAGCAGACGCTCGAGCTCCGTGGCCATGCGGCGGTCGAACTGCCTCAAGATGAGGCGCGCGTGCGGATGCGCCTCCCGCGCCAGCAGGCCGACGGTGAGGTTGAAGTGGTCCGCCTGCGCGATACAGGCGATGGCCGCGTCGCGCGGGAGCACGAGCCGCTCCCACGTGATCGATTGCTCGGGATCGGCATCGCGATAGACGGCGCCCAGGCTCGCCGCCTCCTCGGCGATACGACAGGGGGACTTCCAGAGCAGCTCCACCGTGTCGCCCGCCGCGCGCAGCTCGCGTAGGACGTCGAGCGCCAACTCGTCGCCGCCCACAAGCACCACGTGGAGTCCATCGCTCATCGGGTGGCGAGTTCCCGCAGTCCTCTCCGTTGCCTGCCTGCAAGAGAGGAGGGCATAGCCCCCGAAGCCTGGCCGCGTGGCCATACTGGAATCGCACATCGACACGCGGGCGGAGGCCTTCGCGCGCAACCGCGCGCGCATGGAGGGCTTGACGGCGCAGCTGCGCGCGGCGCTCGCGCGGGCCGGAGAGGGTGGCGGGGCAGCGGCGGTCGCCAAGCACCGCAAGCGCGGCAAGCTGACGGCGCGCGAGCGCATCGATCACCTGCTGGACGCGGGGGCGCCGTTCCTGGAGCTGGGCGCGTTGGCGGGCTGGGAGATGTACGGCGGCGATGCGCCCAGCGCAGGCGTGGTCACCGGCATCGGGATCGTCGAGGGGCAGGAGTGCCTGATCATCGCCAACGACGCGACGGTCAAAGGCGGCACGTACTACCCGATGACGGTCAAGAAGCACCTGCGCGCGCAGGAGGTGGCCGAGCAGAACTATCTACCCTGCATCTATCTGGTCGACTCGGGGGGAGCGTTTCTGCCGTTGCAGGCCGACGTCTTTCCCGATCGCGATCACTTCGGCCGCATCTTCTACAACCAGGCGCAGATGAGCGCGAAGGGGATCCCCCAGATCGCCTCCGTGATGGGCTCCTGTACCGCCGGCGGAGCCTATGTGCCGGCGATGAGCGACGAAACCGTGATCGTCAAGGGTAACGGCACGATCTTCCTGGGCGGTCCGCCGCTGGTGAAGGCAGCCACGGGCGAGGTGGTCAGCGCCGAGGAGCTCGGCGGCGCCGACGTGCACACGCGCATCAGCGGCGTGGCCGACCACTTCGCCGAGAACGATCTGCACGCGTTGGCGATCGTGCGCGGCATCGTCTCGGAGCTCCACCGCGAGCACCCGCGGCAGTGGGACCTCGCCGATCCGGAGCCCCCCGCGTACGACCCGCGCGAGATCTACGGCGTGATCCCCGCCGACCCGCGGCACGCCTACGACGTGCGGGAGATCATCGCGCGCATCGTCGACGGGTCGCGTTTCCACGAGTTCAAGGCGCGTTACGGTACGACGCTCGTCTGCGGCTTCGCCCGCATCGAGGGCCACCCGGTCGGCATCGTCGCCAACAACGGCATCCTCTTCAGCGAGAGCGCGCTCAAGGCGGCGCACTTCATCGAGCTCTGCTGCCAGCGCGGCACTCCGCTGGTCTTCTTACAGAACATCACGGGGTACATGGTCGGCAAGACTTACGAGCATGGCGGGATCGCCAAAGACGGCGCCAAGATGGTGACCGCCGTCGCCACGGCCAACGTGCCGAAGTTCACCGTGATCCTGGGCGGCAGCTTCGGCGCGGGAAACTACGGCATGTGCGGGCGCGCCTATGCGCCGCGGCAGCTCTGGATGTGGCCGAACGCGCGCATCAGCGTGATGGGCGGTCCACAGGCGGCCAGTGTGCTCTCCACCGTGAAGGGCGACCTGAGCCCGGAGCAGCGGGCAGCGTTC
>JAGWST010000137.1 GCA_028869325.1 bacterium
GCGGCTTCGGATCTTTGATCCACGCGACGACCGCGTCCTGGGTCTTTGCCATCGCAGGGTTCTTCAGATCTCCGTGGAGATTGGGTCCGACTCCGCCGCTCCCGTCGGCTCCGTGGCACGACGCACAGTTCGCGGCGAAGAGCGTCTTCCCGTGCGCGACGTCACCACCGCCGGCGGCAACCGCCGCGGGCGATGCCTCTGCGGCGGCCGGCGACGACTCCGCAGCCGCCGGCGATGCGGCCGCGGGTGAAGCGGCGGTGCTGGATTCGCCCGACGACGTCGAAGTCTGCGAGCCTTTCGAACACCCGGTGGCGACCATCGCCACGAGCGCCAGCATCGCTGCCACGGTCAAAAACTTCTTCACAGCAGGGACACTCCTCTCATCACACTCGGCTGAAACGACGGAGCACAGGCCTTGCCCGCTGTTCGCAGGGCCAAAGACCCCCTCCTCCCCTCGAACGCTAGGAGCTTACCCGCGCCATGCACGAATGCTTGCCTGGTCCATGAGCAAAGTCTTCTTGCGCTACGCCCGCGACGACGACATCCCGCGCTTGATCGCGGGGGGCGTCGTCCCCGGAGGTGCGGCGGCGATGGGCGCGTGGCAGCAGCGGCTCGCGCTCTCGCTAGCCGAACAACGCAACGGCCGCCGCCTGGTGCTCGTGGCGGAGGATCGCGCCGGTCTCATCGGCGTCGTGCAGCTGGTCTTCCAGTTTCCGCCGGGTTACAACGATCCCGAGGCGGCCAACGGATTCGACGTCGCCATGATCGAGACGCTGCGCGTCTCCGGCCGCGCCGCCGCCTCGGTCGCGACGGAGCTTCTGCAGCAAGCACAGGTCCTAGCGCGCAAGAAGGCGATCGGCACGCTCACGTTCTGCCTCTCCCTGGACGACACCAAGGGCATCGCCATGGCGAGGCAGTGGGGATTCAAGGAGTTCCGCATCATGCCGGAGCCCAACCGCATGCTGGCCTTCTTCCGCAAACACCTGTAGTCTCGTGGTACTTGTGGCGCACTGCAGCGAGGCGTGCCGCGCGCGCACGTGCGGCGTCAAGACGTGAACACGGAGGCGGGGATCGCGACGTTGACCTTGTAGTCGGTGAACGCGGCGTCGATATCGCCCTTGTATGCAGGCAGCTCAACCGTGCCTTGCTGATGCGTCACCAATGCGTGCCCCAAGACGTCGGAGAACGTCTGACGCATCGAGATGTCGCCGCCGTCATTGTAGAACCAGCGCATCGCCGCGATGGTGCCATCGTCGTTGACGCTAACCTCCACGTGATCGACGCGCCCGTGCTTGCGCGGCACCAGGCGCACGCGATCGGCGTGCTCCAGCGAGACGACGTAGATGGCCGGCCACTGCGAAGGCGCCTCGATGCGCGGATAGACCTTCTTGAACTGGCTCCCCAGCGCGGGCAGCGTATCGAAGATGACGGCGGAGCGGTCGGGCCTCTCCCAGTAGACCTTACCGGTCAACGTCGGCTTGAGGTACGGGAACGTGTGCATCGCAACGTTGACCGTCATCGCCGCCTCGTAGCTGCGGACGTCCGCGTTAACGGCAACCATCTTCGCCAAGAGCGCGCCCAAAGCCGGGTCGCTCGGTTGCGGAGCGGGCGTCGCACTCGCTGGAGCGTGGGGCGAGGGCGCCGCCGCGGCGGCCCGCAAGAGCGGCATCGGTGCGGCTGCCGCCAGCACGGCCAAAGCCAGGGCGGTGGTCAATCGCGTGCGCATATAGGCTCGAACGTCTCAGCCGCCGCGATGGTTTCGGCCCAGGGCGATCGTGATCTCCCCGCGTACGTCCGGAGCGTTCTCCGTCTCGAGCCGTGCGGCCAGCGCAGCGATCGCCCGCGGCGAGCCGATGCGGCCAAGAGCCCAGGCCACATGGCCCCGCACCATCGGGTGGGGATCCTCGCGCAGCGCCTGCTCGAGCGCGGGAACCGCGGCACGGTCGAGCTGGTTACCCAGGCAGACGGCCGCGTTCCGTCGCAACACCGCCGCGCCGCGCCAACCCATCGCCGTCCCGCGATAACGGCGCTTGAACTCGCCAGCGTGCAGCCGCAGCAGCGCGACCAGATCCGGATAGTGCGTGAGGCCGGGCGCGGGCGCAAACGCCGCCCGCTCCAGCTTGGGCGCATAGCGGCTGGGCGGACACGCTACCGTGCAGAGATCGCAGCCCCACAGCCAATCCCCGATCAGCGGGCGCAAGGGGTGCGGAATAGGGTCAACGCGCTGATTGAGATCGGCGATGCAGCGCGTGGCGTCGATCGTGTAGTCGCCGCGCAGCGCGCCGGTCGGACAGACGTCCAGACAGCGCCGGCACGCGCCGCACTGCTTCTTCACGGGCGCGTCGGGCGCCAAGGGAATATCGGTCACGATCTCGCCCAGGAAGACCTCCGCGCCGAGGCCCGGGACGATCAGCCCCGTGTGCTTGCCGATCCAACCGAGCCCGCTGCGCGCGGCAAACGCGCGCTCCGCGATGGGCGCGGTGTCGCAGACGGCGCGCGCGCGGCCGTACGGCTCCAGCAGGCGCTCCAAGCGGGAGAGCGCATCGCGCAAGGTGCGGTGGTAGTCGCGGCTCCACGCGTAGCGCGAGACCCGGCCGCTGAGCGGCGGCCGCCGATCGCCCGGCTGCGTGTCGTAGCCGACGGCGACGCAGATCACCGCGCGAGCACCCGGCAGAATGCTCTGCGGATCGCTTGCCGCAAGCGCACGCTGCGCATCGAAGCCCCACGTAGCGAAGTCGCCGCGCTCGAAGGCGGCCGCCAGGCGCACCCGCGTCACCGCGTCGGCCTCCGCGGCCGCCACGCGCACGCGGTCCATGCCGCACCGCGCGGCCTCGTCATCCAGCCGGCGGCGCAGCTCGCTCAAGCTCTGCGAGTCCACGCCGGCGACTTCGTGCTCGCGCTGCTTCAGGCCTCGGCGTGCGGTCCGACCAGCTCGGTCGGAAGCTCGATCTCACCCTCCTGCATCCGCCTCGCGCGGCGGCGCATCTCGCGGGCATCATGGCGGCGTTGCCCCCAGCCAACCAGCGCGATGTAGACCACCGGTACGAGGAAGAGCGTCAGCAGCAGCGAGGAGAGCAGCCCGCCGATGATCACCGTGCCCATCGACTTGCGGAACTCCGCGCCCTCGGTAAGACCCAAGGCCAACGGCAGCATGCCCGCGACCATCGAGGCCGTGGTCATGATGATGGGCCGGAAGCGGACCGACGCCGATTCACGAATCGCCTCGCGCAGCGACAGGCCGCGCCGGCCCAGCGTATTCGCGTAATCGACCAGCAGGATGCCGTTCTTGGCGACCAGCCCCATCAACATCACGATGCCCAGCATCGAGAAGAGATTGAGCGTCTGCCCTTGGAAGAACGCGACGTTTGGAAGGGCCGCGTGCGCCAGATTCGCCGCCGTCAGGATCCCCAGAGCGCCGACAATCGCCACCGGGATGCTGAACATGATGACCAGCGGTTCCAGATAGCTCCCGTAGAGCACCACCAGCAGCATGTAGATCAGCAGGAACGAGGTCAACAGCGCCAAGCCGATCTTCGACACGGCATCGGAGAGATTTTGCGCGTCGCCGATCGTCGTCGCCGAGACGCCCGCTGGCAGGAATCCCGGCGTGGCCAGCGCGTGATCGACCGCAGAGGTCACCAAGCCGATGGGCGCGTTGTCCTTGGTATTCGCGCTGACCCGCTCGATGCGGTGGCGGTCTTGGCGCTCGATCAGCGGCGGCTCCGTCGTCCACCTGAAGCTCGCCACGTTGGCCAGCGGCACCCGCGTGCCGTCGGACGCGCGCACGTCGATCGCCTGCAGCGTGCGCTCGTCGTCACGGACGCCCGGCGGCAGCTGCACCAGCGTGTTGACCAATCCCTCCGGCATGCGCACCTTCGTGGAGATCAGGCCGCCGGCGGCCGCACGCGCCGTCTGCGCGGCGGCATCCGGCGAGACACCCAGCAGCGCAGCGCGCGCGCGATCGATGTCGATCTCGAGCCGCGGGCCTGCAACTTGATTGCTTGTCTGAACCTCGGTGGCGTTCGGATTCTTGGCGATGAAGGCCGCCAGCTTACGGGCCCCCGCGTCGAGCACCTCCGTCGGACCCGTCAAGACATAGGTGATGGCCGGGCCGCCGCCGTTCTGCGCGCCGCCCGCGGTGATCAACGCGCCTGGAACCAGGTAGCCGAGCGTGGTCGCGTCCTTGACGATGACGTGCTCTTGGTGGCGCTGGTTGGGGTAGAGAATCACATTGATGGTGGCCACGTAGCCGCCCAGCTTGTCGAGATAGCCGTCGGAGTACTCGCCGACGGTCGTGTTGACGTACTCCACGCCCGGCATCTTCATGAAGGCATGCGTGAGTCGCAGCGCGCCCGCCTCCGTCTTGGCGATCGGCGTCCCCGGCGGATACTGCAGGCCGATGATCGCCTGCCCCCACTCCGTGGCCGGCTGAAACTCGAAGGGCACGATCTGCAAGGCCACCGGCGCGAACGATCCGACGACCAGGGCCAGAGAGCCGCCAACCACGATCCAGGGGCGGCGCAGCGCCCACGGCAACGCGACGTCGTGGTAGAGCACGCGCGAGCGCTCGAAGGCGAACGTGAAACGGTCCAACAGGTTGGGCTTGGCGACCCGTTGACCGTCGGCGTGACGGCGCGCCAATCCGCTCTTCTTCAGCACGGCCCACTTGCCGGCGAGCAGCGGCGTCAGCGTGAAGGAGACCAGCAGCGAGAAGAGCGTCGCGCAGACGACCACCAAGCCGAACTCGCGCATGTATTCGCCGATGATACCGGACATGAAGGCGATCGGGCTGAAGACCACCACGTCGACCAGCGTGATCGCGATGGCGGCGCCGCCGATCTCGGAGCGCCCGTCGACCGCGGCCTGATCCGGCGGCTTACCCATGTCTCGGTGGCGCGTGATGTTCTCGATCACCACGATCGAGTCGTCCACCAGGATACCGATGGTCAGCGAGAGGCCCATCAGCGAGAGCACATCGACGGTGAAGCCCAGCTGCCACATCACGAAGAACGTCGCCAGCAGCGAGCTGGGAATGGCGATCATCACCACGACCGCGCTGCGCCAGACGTGCAGGAAGAAGAGCAGCACCACCGCCGTGAGCACGATGCCCTCGAAGAGGTTCTGCAGCACGCCGTTGATCGACTCGTGCATGAAGTCGCTGTCGGCGTTGAGCTCCTTGAAGGTCAGCTGCGGGTACTGCTGCTGGAGCTTCTTGAACTCGGCGCGCACGGTCTCCGTGGTCCTGGCGGTATCGCTGTCGGAGTCGCGCGCCACCTGCACGATCAGCGCCGTCTTCCCGTTGACGCCTTGGAGGACGCGCTGGTCGGCATAGCCGTCCACCACTGCGGCCACGTCTCCCACGCGCAGCGTGCTCTGCGCGCCGCCCGGCACCGTCAACGGCAACTGCGCGATCTGCTGCGCCGAGGTGATATCGGCGCGCACGCCGATGTTGGTCTCGCGGAAGGGCTGGTCGAGGCGGCCGCCC
>JAGWST010000138.1 GCA_028869325.1 bacterium
GACTCGACATCCAGCCGGCGCGCGGCGCCGGCGGGATCGCCGCGCTCGGCTCGGTCGTAGGCACGCTCAACCGCGCGAACGGCCAACTGGTGCGGCGTGGGCGCGGGCCAACGCGGCACCACGTGCGTCAGAGAGCGCGCGCGCACCGCAGCCGGCAGCCCGCGCCAGACCACCAGGTAGGCGTTGGCGCCGCCGGACATCGTGCGCTCGAACTCGGCGCGCGAGAGCACGTAGCCCGGCCCGTAGAGCGGATCGACCATCCACACGCCGCGCGCGTCGAGCCCCACCACCACGCGCATGTGCAGCGACGCATCCTCCAGGCTCGCCGTCCCCGCGACGATGACCGGGTGCCCCTGTTCGAGCTGCCCCGCAAGGTACTCCAGCCGCGGATCGCTCGCGCTGGCGAACCAGCGCTCCTCCACGTGAAAGCCCATGCGCGCCGCCTGATGGGCCATCGCCGGCAGAAACGTCGAGTGCGCGGCCGGATCGTAGACGCGCGCGAAGATCTCTCGATAGGAGATCGAGGGATCGTAGTACTGCATCACGTCGGCCAGCGCGGCGGGCCCGCAGTTGGCGGTCCACTCCGCCTCGGGTATGTTCGGTACGCCGATGACGTAGACGCCGGCGGCGCGAGCCGGCAACAGGCTCAGGAGCGCGCCGAGGAAAACCGCGAACCCGGCTCCTGCAACGGCTCGCCACGTACGCACAGCGGACACTCCTCGGGAGCGAAGTCCTCGATGGGCAGATCGAGCAGCACCTCGGTGGGTTGTTCAAACGTCACGCTGCCGCGGCGCACGATGGCACCCACGGCGACGACGCGCCCGCCCGCTCGCTCGACGACGCCGATCGTCTCGCGCACGGAGAGGCCGGTAGTGACGATGTCCTCAACGACGACGGCGCGCTGACCGGGCGCGATCGCGAAGCCCCGTCGCAAGACCGGCACGCCCCCCTCCTTCTCGACGAAGATGGCAAGCGTACCAAGTTTGCGCCCGACCTCATATCCCAAGACGATGCCGCCGACGGCGGCGCTCACCACCAGCTGGGGATCGTAGCGCCGCAGGCGCTGCGCCAGCAGGCGCGCGATGGGCTCGACGGCAGTGGGATCTTCGAGGACGCGAAACTTCTGCACGAAGCCCCCGCTGTGACGGCCGCTGGAGAGGCGGAAGTGGCCGTTCAGCAGTGCGCCGCGGCGCTCGAGCTCCTCGCGTAGTGATTCATCGCGCATCGGCGCTGCGTTCGGGCAATCGAGGGGCGGCTCCCGCGCGCAGCTCGTCCAGGATCGCACGGGCCGCGGCGGCGGGATCCGGAGCCGCGGTGATCGGCCGCCCGACCACGATGTAGTCGGCTCCCAGTTCGACGGCACCGCCCGGCGTCACCACGCGCCTCTGGTCGCCGCGATCGGCCCCCGCCGGACGGATGCCCGGACAGAGCGCTTCGAAGGCCGATCCGCACGCCGCTTTGATTCGTGGGACCTCCAGCGCCGAGCAGACGACTCCCGCGCAGCCCGCGGTCTGCGCCAGCGCGGCGAGGCGAAGCACGTGCTCCTCGGGGCGGCCACCCAAGCCGATCTCGTCGAGCTCCTCGGCCTCCAAGCTGGTCAAGATGGTGACGGCGAAGACCTTGGGCGCTCGCTCCATGGTCAGCTCTGCCGCACGCTCGGCCGCCCCCTCGACCGCGGCACGCATCATCGGCAGCCCGCCAAGGGCATGGACGTCGATGATCTCGACCCCTGGCTCCACCAGGGCACGGATGCCGGCGGTAACCGTTCGAGGGATATCCGAGAGCTTCGCATCCACGAAGATGCGCGCGCGCAGCGCGCGCAGGCTTGCGCGGATCGCGTCGTGATAGCCGTAGAGTGCCTCGTAGCCCACTTTCAGTATGGCGCCCTGCGGGGCGAGCAAGCAAGCTAACTCTGCTGCGCGTTCGGCGGTGGCGACGTCGAGTGCGGCGATGAGTTGGGTCATGCGGCCGCGTTCTCGGCGCGTGGGGTCGTTTCCGCCCTGGTCGGGACTGCGTAAAAATTCCTAAAAAACGGCCGCGAAACGTGCAACTTTGGTCGCTTTCGTCCGTTTACCAAATAGAGTAGGATGAACGCAGATCACGGAAGGGAGGGAAAGGGGATGCAAGGCTTGGTCGTCTTCAAATCGTTGGCCGAGGCTCTCAGAGCAGGCTACCAAGTTTGCGATCGCACCGCGACGGGTTACCTCGTGCGTACACGTACGGACGCTGGTTGGGCACTGGCCGTCGTCGAGTGTCGTTAGCCGGCCTCCTTTCCGCTCGAGCGCGCAAGCGCGCGTAGCACGCCCTGGCCGAAAGGCAACGCCATCATCATCGTTTTCTGGGAGGCACCCCGCGGGGTGCCTCTCCGCATTGGTGCTCGTGCGCGCGCTGATGCGAACCGCTACGGACGCATCGGAGGCTGCCCCGGCGGCGGGATCTCGCGTCCGGGATCGAGATCCCGATTGACGCGCTGCCCCCAGGGCGGCGGGGCCGGGGGCTCAGCCGCCCCGGGCGAAGGCGAATAGGCCGCATCCCGCATCCGTCCCGGATCGCCGCCCAGGGCCGGCGGCGAGAGCAGCGCGGTGACGATCTGCGCGAGTCCCACGAACATGGGGATCAGACCCCCGAGCAGCCACGGTCCCGGCGTGATGCCGGGCAGGCCGAAGGCGCCGTTGCTGGTGTAGCCGATGAACGAGAGGCCGATCGTCAGCGCCAGACCGAGGAACGTCAGGGTCACGCCGCTGTGCAATCGCCTGCGCGCGGCCGCCGCCGGATCGCGTCCCCACCTGCCCGTGCGCGCAGCAGACGCCCAATCGCTCCAATCCGCCTTCTCGGCTGCCCGCCACAGGCGCCGCTCCGGGGGCGGGACCATCCCGTGGCGAATCATCTCGAGTCGCTCGGTGTGGGCGAAGACGCGGTTGGCGATGGCCCACGCAATGCCGCCCCCAAAGAGAACGAGGATGAAGAGTGCGGCGACATCGTTGTCGGTCATGGTCGTTGTACGTTCGATCTTCTCGCGCGGTTTCGTCCCCAAGTTTGAAACTTTTTCGCCGGACGGGGGCTACCAGCAGTCGTGTCGGCTTTGGCGCTCGCATTCGAGACCGTACCCTTGAGGGCCGCTCCCGCCCGGCGTGATCCCGCCCAGGATCGCCGGCTGGTGCTGGCCGCGATGCGCGGCGAGCACGAGGCGTTCGCGGCATTGGTCCACGCTTACGAGCAGCCGGTCTACCACTTCGCCTCGCGCACGCTACGCCACGGCGAAGAGGCCGCCGACGTCACGCAAGAGACCTTCGTCAAGGCGTACCGCGGGCTGCGCATCTTCCGCCCCGAGCTGCGCTTCTCGACCTGGCTCTTCTCCATCGCCTATCATGCATGTTGCGACCGCATGGGCAAGCGGCGCCGGCTATCCGGCGACGAGCCGCCCGATCGGCAAGATCCCGGACCAGGGCCTGAGGAGCTGGCACTGCGCCGTGATCTGCAGGGGCGCATGCAAGCAGCGATTGCGCGGTTGCCTGAGCGCTACCGTGCGGTCGTGACGCTGTTCTATCTCAACGACCGCTCTTACGAGGAAGTCGCCGCGATCCTCGGCGTTCCGCTGGGCACCGTGAAGACCCACCTCCACCGCGCGAAGGAACGCTTGCGGGTGATGCTGGCATCGGAGGAATCCGCGTGAGGCCCTACGAGGACGATCTCGATCGCATGCTCTCCGCTCTGCCGCTGAGCGAGCCGCCCGCCGATCTTCGCGCGCGTATCCTGGCTGCAACCGTCCGCCGCTCGATCCCCGTCCCCGTACCCGTCGTCGCGTGGTGGGAGACGACCATCTACGGCATGCTCTTCGCGTTGGTCGTCTGGAGCGCGCTCGCCGTCGCGAGGGCGCCGCATGCCGGCGTCTACGTCTCCGCCGCGGTCAACTGGATCGTCTCGGCGCTGCCGCCGGGAGCGCTGGCGTGGACCGCGGCCGGCGCCGTGGTCGTCATCTGGCACGTGCTGCTAACAGAGCGCGGCCGGCGCCTGAGCGCGTAGCCGTACCGCCAGCTCGCGCAGCAGCGCACGCGGCCACATCGGACCGCCATAGATGAAGCCCGTGTAGGCCTGCACGAGATCAGCGCCCGCCTCCAGCCGCTCCCAGAGATCCGCAAAGGTCGCGATACCGCCCACGCCGACGATCACCGTCGGGCGCGGCAGCCGCAGGCGCAGCTCGCACAGCACCTCCAGCGCGCGCGCACGCAGCGGGGCACCGGAGAGACCGCCCGCGCCGCAACGCTCGACGATCCCCGCCGGCGTACGCAATCCGGCTCGGCCGACGGTGGTATTGGTCGCAACGACTCCCTCGAGCGCGAACGCCTTCACGACGTCGGCGACGCCGGCGATCCCGTCCTCGTCCAGCTCGGGCGCGATCTTCAGCAGCAGGGGCGGGCGGTGGGCGGCCTTCGCACGCGCCGCGCAGAGCGCCTCCACCAGACGCTCCAATTCGCCGCGTGCCTGCAGGCTTCGCAGTCCCGGCGTGTTGGGCGAGCTGACGTTGACCACGGTATAGTCGGCGAAGGGCGCCAGCCGCTGCCAGGCGCGCACGTAGTCATCGACGGCCCCCTCCAGCGGCGTCGCCATGCCTTTGCCGACGTTCACCCCGAGCGCTGCGCTGCGCGGCCCGCGCAGGCGTTGCGCCACCGCCTCCGCACCGTCGTTGTTGAAGCCCAGACGATTGACGAGCGCGCGGTCCGCAGGCAGACGAAACATGCGCGGCCGCGAGTTCCCCGGCTGCGGAAGCGGCGTCACCGTGCCGACCTCCACGAACCCGAAGCCCAGCGCCGCGAGCGCCTCGAAGGCGCGTGCGTTCTTGTCGAAGCCGGCGGCCAGACCGAGCGGATTGGGGAAGACCACGCCAGGCCATGGCTCGACGCGCAGGATCGGATCGTGCGCGGGCGCGATCGCGCGGCGCAACGCGGGCATGGCATGCACGCTCTCCAGCACGCCGAGACCGATCTCGTGGGCGCGTTCGGCGTCGAGGGCGAAGAGCGCGGGCTTCGCCAAATCCCACCACCACGTCATGCGCCCGCCAGCTCCCACGAGCGGCGCTCGGTGTAGCGAGCCCCCTGCGGCAAGGTGCGGCTCTCCACCAAGGCGATGCGTTGGATCGGCCACGCTACCGCCGCCACGTCGAGCGCGGGGAGCACGATCGGCGTCTTAGCGCGCGCGAGCGTCACGTGGACGATCGCCGCCTTCTCGTCGAGCGCGAATCCCGCGTCGCGCAGCATGCCGCGCAGGCGCTCCGTCAGGACACCGAAGGCCGGCTCCTCGCGCCGCGAGCCCAGCCAGAGCGTGCCCGCTCGCCGTTCGCTGGGAAAGGCGCCCAACCGGTCGATGGCGACCGAGAACGGCGCGGACGCCTGGGCGGTCTTGGCGCAGGCGCGCTCGGCCTCGCCGGCGCGCCCCTCGTCGATCGTGCCGAGAAAGACGAGCGTGGCGTGCAGCTGCTCGTGCTCCGTGAAGCGCAGCTCCCGGCTCTGGGCCCCGAGCGCCGCTTGGACCGCGCGCGCCCGCTCGCGCACCTCCGGACTGGCCCACACGGCCACGAACAATCTCGGCATCGCGCGCGTCATTCGCGTCTCCCGCCGCGCATCATCCCAGCGAGCGTTCCGCCAGCTCCATTGCGGTGGGGCCGTCCCCCTCCGAAAGACCCTGGTCTCCCGGAGGAGCGCGTCGCCCCTCGGTGGGCACACGCTGACGGAATCTCATCGCGCCTTAACCGCGGAAGGGCGGCAGAACGCGCCGATGACCGAAGAGAGGACGCACCAAACCAGCCGAGGGGAGCGTTCTGTGGGTATCGTAGCGGAGGTGGCGATGGGGGTCCATACGGCTCGCATTCTGGTCGTCGAGGACGATCCGAAGATCGCGCGCGTCTTACAGTTGGAGCTCGAACACGAGGGCTACGCGGTCGAGATCGCGAGCGACGGCCTGCGCGGGCTGGAGCGCGCGCTCAAGGAGCCCGACTTGATCCTGCTGGACCTATTGCTGCCCAGGATGGACGGGCTGGAGGTCTGCCGCCTCGTGCGCAACCAGACCGACGTGCCGATCATCATGCTCACGGCAAAGGACGCCATCCCCGATCGAGTCAGCGGCCTGGATGCCGGCGCCAACGACTACCTCACCAAACCGTTCTCGATCGAGGAGCTGCTCGCGCGCATCCGCGTGCGCCTGCGCGAGCGCACGCCCGTCAGCAGCCTCTTGAGCGCCTACGACCTCAGCATGGACCGCGACCGCCGTGAGGTCCAGCGCGCCGGAGGGCGGATACAGCTCACGGCGCGCGAGTTTGCGCTGCTGGAGTACCTGCTGTTGTACCGCAACAAAGTGCATACGCGCGACGAGCTCTTCCGCGGTGTCTGGGGAAGCGACTTCTTGGGAGACTCCAAC
>JAGWST010000139.1 GCA_028869325.1 bacterium
CGGGCGTTCCGTAGGCGGCGCGGTGGAACTCCGCCTCGGTGGGCAGGCGCGCTCCCTTCCACGCGGCGTATGCCACGGCTTGATCGCGTGAGACGTACACCGGCCACGCGAGCGGCAATGGAATCACCTCGAAGAGCGCGCGCAGCGCCCAATGATGGCCGCGCCGCACCCAGAACGGCGGCGGCTCGCCGCCGTGCTCCACGAAGGCCAGATAGTCGTCGTTGGTGACGCTGTGCGCGTCGATGGAGAACTCTGCGACCTTTTCGCGGCAGGCCTCGAACTCGTTGTCCCAGCCGAAGTCCAGCTCGTCGCGTGCGGCGCCCAGCGTCACGCGCCCAGCGGGAATCTTCACGCGATGGCGCACCGGGCGCGCACCATCCATGCGCGGCTCGTAGCCCTGCGGTTTGCGCAACTCGCCGGTCGGTAGACGGTGGAGCATGAAGAGCAGCGTCTCGTGGTGCATCTGCTCGTGCTCCAGCAGCGTGTAGGCGGCCGGTGTGATGCGCTCCAGCGGCTCGTTGCGCAGCGCCTCAAGGACCGCCTCGTCCCACCGCTGCGCCGCCTCGCGGATGCGTTCGCGGGGCGGCCAGGAGGCCGGCTGTGCCCGCTGGGCCGTGCGCGCGTCGGCGGGATCGATGCCCCGTTGAAAGAGGCGCTCCAGCGAGTCGTCGAGCGCCTTGCCGGCCAGCGAGCCGCGCACGAGCGTGATGAAGCTGAACGCGGGCAGGTGGCCTTCGTAGAAGACGATGGGATGGCGGAGCGGGATGGGCTGCGCCGTGTACGCCTCTGGTGCGACCAGATCGAAGAGCTGCCGGCTCCGGCGGCGGTTGGCAGCGTACCAGGTCAACAGCGCCTCGCGGTCGTGGGTGGGGAGAAGCGTGACGGTCATGGCGGACCTCTCGGCGCGACGATGCCGCGCGGGGACGCAGCGAGCGAACATCGTTATACCCGGTTCCCCGCGCTCCGCACGCCGCGCTTGCGGGCGCGCCTATCCGTAGCGATGGCAGCGCATGCCGGCTTCGCCCGGGGCGATAGGGCCGGGAGGCGGGCGGCGCATGGCGAAGGCTGGGCCCGAACGAAGGAGAGGAGCCCCATGAACCGTACGCGACTCAACAGCTTCGGCGCCAAGGATACGCTGGCCGTCGGCGGACGCGCATATACGATCCACCGTCTGGATGCGCTGGCGAAGGCCGGCATCGGTCACGTCTCGCGCCTGCCGTACTCGCTGAAGATCCTGCTCGAGAATCTGTTGCGCTACGAGGACGGCGTCTCCGTCTCGAAGGCGGATGTTGAGGCGCTGGCGGGTTGGGACCCCAAGACGATCGGCGAGCGGGAGATCGCCTTTCGCCCGGCGCGGGTGCTGCTGCAGGATTTCACGGGCGTGCCCGTCGTGGTGGACTTGGCGGCCATGCGCGACGCGATGGCGGCGATGGGCGGCGATCCCGAGCGGATCAATCCGCTGCAGCCGGTGGAGCTAGTGATCGATCACTCCGTCCAGGTCGACTACTTCGCGTCGAAGGATGCCTTCGCGAAGAATGCCGCGCTGGAGTTCGAGCGCAACAAGGAGCGCTACGAGTTCCTCAAGTGGGGGCAGGCCGCGCTCGAGCGCTTCAGAGTGGTGCCGCCCGACACGGGCATCGTGCACCAGGTGAACATCGAGTATTTGGCCCGCGTCGTCTTCGAGGAGCACGAGCAGCTCTTTCCGGACACGTTGGTCGGCACCGATTCGCACACCACGATGGTCAACGGCCTGGGCATCGTGGGCTGGGGCGTCGGCGGAATCGAGGCCGAGGCGGCGATGCTCGGCCAGCCGGTCACCATGCTCATCCCGGAGGTGATCGGGCTCCGCTTGCGCGGCAGGCTGCCGGAGGGCGTGACCGCCACGGACCTGGTGCTGACGGTGACGCAGATGCTGCGCCAAAAGGGCGTCGTCGGCAAGTTCGTCGAGTTCTACGGCCCCGGCCTGAGCAACCTCACCGTCGCGGACCGGGCCACGCTGGGCAACATGTCGCCGGAGTACGGCTCGACGATCGCCATCACGCCGATCGACGCGCAGAC
>JAGWST010000140.1 GCA_028869325.1 bacterium
CGCCGATGCGCGCATCGCCGCCGGCGCGATGCGCGACGACCGGCAGCTCGACGCCGCGGGGGCGCTGGTGGCCCACGACGCCAAGGGACCGCCCTTCGATCTCATCTACGGCGAGGGTGGAGTGACCGACGTCCTCCCCGCCATCGCCAGACCGCTCGCCGCGGGCGACGAAGCGCGCGTCGAGTGGGGGATCGAGACCACCGCGAGCGCGTTCCGGCGCGCCGCCTCCCTGCTCTCCGAACCTTAGGAGTCCGCCGGACTCCTAGCAGCACGAACGAAAAAAATCGAGGAGACCCCAACGATGCAACGCCTTGGACTCGAACGAACGATCGCACTCATCTTTGCCGCATTGCTCTGCGCCGCGGCGCTGGTGGGCGCCGTCTCTCTCTGGCGCATGGTCGTCGACCGCGCGCAGATCGAGGCGATCCACAAGATAGGAGTCGTCCACTTGGGCTACCTCGACGACTCGCTGCTGGCGCTGGACAACGTCTACCAAAGCATGGTCCTCGGCGTGAGCACCACCGGCAACGATGCGACGATGGCGCTGCAGAGCCTCACCACCGGTGAGAACCAGGCCACCTCGCGCGCAAAGATGTGGATCGGGGAGAACACCGACAAAGGACTGCAAGCGGCCTACGATCAGTACGCCTCCGGGCTGGCCTCGTTCTTCACGCAGGTCAACGCCGTCTCGGAGCTGGCGCTGAACGGCAAAACGGCGCAGGCACGGGCCAAGGCGTTGGGCGGCGACACTTTGACCTACCAGAATCTCTCGTCGATGGGCACGCGCGCACGCTCGGTGGCGCAAAGCTTGAGCGAGGAGCGGATGAACGCGCTGCGACGCGCCTTCAACATCGACGCCGGCGTGACGGTCGGCGTGCTGGCCCTGCTCCTGCTTGCCACCGTCGGCGCCGGCTTCTGGCTGGTGCGCTCGTCGAGGAGGCTGCTGGCCGGCATCGTGAGCGAGTTGACGGAGGTCGGCGCAGGCGACCTCACCGTGCGCCTCCCCGTGGAAGGGAACCACGCGCTCGCGCGCCTGCAGGGCGCCGCGAACGACGTCGTCGAGCGCTTGGCTGGAACGGTGGGCTCCATCAAGGAGGCGGCATTCGCCCTCTCGGAGGCGTCGTCGTCGTCCAGCCGCAGCGGCCACCAGCTCGAGGAGTCGGTGAGCTCGCAGGCGACGCTGGCCGAGGAGTCCTCGGCGGCCGCCGTGGAGATCGGCGCGAGCGCCGACATCGTCTCGCAGAACGCGGAGTCGGTGGCCACCTCGCTGGGCCAGATGGCCACGACCGTCTCCGGCCTGGCCGGCGCCGTCAGCGAGCTGGAGTCCAACGTCTCCTCGCTGGCCGCCACCGCCGAGGAGGCCGCAAGCACCGCGGCCCAGCTCGATCACAGCGCCGTGGAGATGGCGGCGGAGGCGCGCGCGGCCAACGAGCAGTCCTCCGCGGCCGCGGCATCGGCCGGAGAGGGCGGCGCCTCGGTGGAGCAGCTTGCGCAGAGCATGGGCGACGTCGCCGCGACCCTGCGTGACGTGCGCAAGGAGATGGAGGCGCTTCAGACGGCCTCACAGCGCATCGGAGAGGTGGTCGCGCTGATCGACGAGATCGCGGACCAGACGAATCTTCTCGCGCTCAACGCCGCCATCGAAGCGGCGCGCGCAGGAGAGCACGGCCGCGGCTTCGCCGTGGTCGCCGACGAGGTGCGCAAGCTGGCCGAGCAGTCGTCGCGCTCCTCGCGCGAGATCGCCTCGCTGGTGCAGGAGATGCAGCGCAACGCGCAGCGCGTCGCCGGCGCCACCGAGAAGAGCGGACAGGCGGCCGAACGTGGAGACGGCCTGGCCAAGCAGGCCGCTACGGCCATCGCGCAGATCGTCGCCTCGATCTCCTCCGTGGCGCAGACGCTCGGCTCCGTGCGGATGCGCTCCGAGAGCCATGCCGCCGCGGGAACGGAGATCGCCTCGGTGGCGAAGCGCACGCTGCAGATGACACGTGAGGCCGCGCACGCGGCGCAGCGGCAGGCCGTCGCCGCCCACGAGCTCTCCGAGGCCGTCGGCGATATCTCGCTTCGCATGGAGCAAGTCGCGATCGCCGCGCGCGAGCAAAAGCAGTCGATCGACCACGTCGCCGCCGCCGGCGAGAGTGGCGCGGATCAAGCGCGCCACGTTCTGGAGCAAGCGCGCTCGCTCGTCGCCTTCAGCCGGACGCTGGAAGAACGCGCCGGAGCGTTGCGCGAGCTGGCGGCCACCTTCCGCATCACGGCCGAGCACGACGTGGTCGCGCTCGCCGCGGAGGCCAACGCCGCACCGCCGGCGCAGCAGCCGGCGGAGAACGGCACGGTCCATCGAGGATTGACGGAGGATCACGAGCAAAGAGCGCTGGTATGAGTACCTTCGCAGAACGCCGCGCCGAGTTTAGCGAGAGGCTCGCGGGCGGCGTAGCCGTGATTCCGGCTGCTCCGCACCAAACGCGCAGCAACGACACGCAGTACGAGTACCGTCAGTCCAGCGACCTCCACTACCTCACGGCATGGCCCGAACCGGAGGCCGTGCTGGTGATGACCAGCGCACCGGAGCCGCGGAGCGTGCTCTTCGTGTTGCCGCTCGACCGGGCGATGGAGATATGGAACGGCAGGCGCATCGGCGTCGAGGGCACCAAGGAGGCATACGGCGTCGATGAGGCCTATCCCATCGGCGAGTTTGCCCAGCGTCTTCCCGACCTGCTGGCGGGTCACGAGCGTCTCTGGTACACCCTCGGCGAGCAGGAGCCGATGGACCGCACGGTTCTGGAGGCGGTGCGCGCGTTGCGGCGGCAGGTGCGCAAGGGTATCGTCGCCCCGATCGAGTTCCACGACCCCCGCATCCCGCTCGCTGAGATGCGCCTCATCAAGAGTCCCGAGGAGCTCGCGATCATGCGGCGCGCCGCCGCCATCACGCGCGAGGGCTTTCTAGCCGGCATGCGCAACACGCGCCCAGGCATCGGCGAGTATGCCGTCGAGGCGCGCATGGAGTACGAGTACGCTGCGCGCGGCGCACAGGCCGTCGCCTATCCGTCGATCTGCGGCGGCGGCCGCAACGCGACGATCCTGCACTACAACACCAACCGCGACGAGATGCGGAATGGCACCCTGCTGCTGGTCGACTCGGCCTGCGAGCTGGATCTCTACGCGACCGATGTGACGCGCACGTGGCCCGTGAACGGCAAGTTCAGCCCCGAGCAGCGCGCCATCTACGAGATCGTGCTGCGCGCGCAGAATGCGGGGATCCAAGCCGTCAAGCCGGGCAACTCCTTCCGTGCATACCATCACGCCGCGGTGCGCGCGGTGACGGAGGGGCTGGTCGAGGTCGGGCTGCTCGAAGGCAGCGTCGACACGCTGATCGAGCAAGAGAAGTTCTTCGACTTCTTCATGCACAACACGGGGCACTGGCTCGGACTCGACGTGCATGACGTAGGCGCTTACAAGGTCGCGGGCGAGTGGCGCAGCCTGGAGCCCGGCATGGCGCTGACCGTGGAGCCCGGCATCTACATTCACGCGGATCTCGACGTGCCCGAGCGCTGGAAAGGCATCGGCGTTCGCATCGAGGACGACGTCGTCGTGACGGAGACCGGCTGCGAGAACCTGACCGGCGGGATTCCGCGCGAGATCGACGAGATCGAGGCTCTCGTCGGCATCGACGTGAAGGCCACGGCCTAGTCCAGGCCGCTACTCCAGGCTGCGGCGCAGGGCCTCGTCGGCGGGCGTCAGATCGAAGCCAGGAAAGAGCTGGAAGAGGGCGGTGTTGTCGACGTCGACGTCGAGCAACAAGAAGCGCACGGCGTCCGGTGAGAGCGGCGGATTGGGCAGCAGCTGCGCCAGCGAGGCCGCCAGCAGCACCAGCGGCACGGGCCCCGCAAGCGCCGCTTTGCGCACCCCCATCAAGGCGGCAAGGCGCTGCATGAGCCCCCTCATCGTGAGCACCTCGGGGCCGCCGATCTCGATCGCACGGTTGGCCGCCGCCGGCGCCTCCAGCGCCGCGGCGATCGCGCGCGCCACATCGCCGACGTAGACCGGCTGCACCTTGGTGGAGCCGTCGCCCATGAGCGGGATGAACGGCGCGCGGCGAATGAGGGCCGCGAGCATCCGCACCGGGCGGCTTCCCTCGCCGGCGACCAACGACGGCTTGATGAAGGTGTAGGGAATTCCGCTCTCGCGTATCGCTTGCTCGGCCAGGGCCTTGCTGCGATGCCCCGGCAGACGGGAGGTGGTGGAGAGATTGGTCCCGCTCAGGTAGATGAAGCGGCGCACTCTCTGGCGCGGTGCGCGGGCCAGCAGATTGCACACGCCACCCAGGTCGATACGCTCGAAGGTCAGGCCCTTGCGCGGCTGTTCGACGGGTGAGGTGGGGAACTGTACCGCGTCGACGATCGCCGTGCAGCCCTCCAGCGCGAGGCCGAGGCTGGCCGGATCGGTCACATCGCCACGGACCGTCTCGACATCCGGGCCGAGCGACGGCTGGCGCCTGTGGTAGAGCGCGCGCACCGCGTGGCCGCGCGCTTGCAGCTCACGCACGACGGCGGCGCCGATGAAGCCGGTGGCACCGGCCACCAGCACGCGCTCGCCGCTCATGCGCGCCGCCGCGCGAGGAGGCCTCTCTCGCTAGTGCACGGCGGCGTAATGCTCGAGATGCTTCTCCGCTTCGAGCGCCGCGCGGCAGCCGCTGCCGGCCGCGGTGACCGCCTGGCGGTAGCGCTGATCGAAGACGTCGCCGGCGACGAAGACGCCCGGGACGTTGGTGCTGACGCCGTCGCCCGAGCGAATATAGCCGGCGTCGTCGAGGTCCAGCTGCCCGCGAAAGATCGCGGTATTCGGGTCGTGGCCGATGGCGATGAAGAGCGCATCGGCCTCGATCTTCGTGAGCTCGCCCGTCACGACATTCTGCAGCGTTGCCTCCTGCATGACCGGATCGCCGTGTACGTCCTGGACGACGCTGTTCCAGACGAACTCGATCTTGGGGTGGGCAAGGCAGCGGTCGGCCATGATCTTGCTGGCGCGCAGATGATCGCGGCGATGGACGACACGCACGCGCCTGCCGAAGCGCGTGAGGAAGATCGCCTCCTCCATGGCGGAGTCGCCGCCGCCGACCACCAGAATCTCCTTGTCGCGAAAGAATGCACCGTCGCACGTGGCGCAGGTCGAGACGCCGCGCCCGCGCAGGCGCGCCTCGTTGGGCAGCCCCAGCCAGCGCGCCGAGGCCCCCGTCGCCACGACCACCGACTCCGCCTCCAGCTCCTCGTGACCGACCCAGCAGCGGAGACGGCCGCCATTAAAATCCACCCGCGTGCAGTCCTCGTTGCGGATGCGTGCGCCGAAGCGCTCGGCCTGCGCGCGAAAGCGCTCCATCAAATCCGGCCCCATGATGCCCTCGGGGAAGCCGGGATAGTTCTCCACCTCGGTGGTGAGCATCAGTTGCCCGCCGTAGATGCCGCCCGCGAGGACGAGCGGCGCGAGATTTGCGCGCGCGGTATAGAGGGCGGCAGTGAGCCCGGCGGGCCCGGAGCCGATGATGATGACTCTCTCCATGGGTGGCTCCTTCGACCGCCTCACCGGCTCTCCCGGTTGCAGCGCCGCGGGGCCGCGCGCGGCGCGGAGGCAGATGCCGCTTTCGGGGGGCGCGGCGCGCGGGGGTTGAAGATAGCCCCATGAAGATCGCTCTCGAAGACGAGTACACCGACATCATGCGCAAAGCGCAGCGCGGACTCGGCAAGGATACCGCGCACCTGGCGCGTGAGGCCGATCTCGATGTCGCCTTCGTGCGCCGCGTCGCGGCCGGCGACGAGCACCCGAACGAGGAGCAGGCACGCGCGATCGGGCGCGCGTTGGGCTTGGACCCCGGAAAGTTCGCCGATGCCGTCTTTCGCCGCTGGGAGCCGCGCGCCGATCTGCCGCAGGACGTACGCCACCACATCAATGCGCCGCACCCGAGCAACGGCTACCTGCTCTTTCTCCAGCAGACGCGCCTCGCTGCCCTGGTCGACCCGGCCGGCATGCCCGAGCGCCTGCTGCGGGCGGTGGCAGACGGGCCCTTTCACTTGCGCTACGTGCTCATCACGCACAAGCACGCCGATCACTGTGACGCGACGGCGGAGGTCGCGCGCGCCTTTCCCGAGGCGCAGATCCTGATTCACCGTGATGACGCCCACGCCATCGGCGACCTGGCGCGGCGGGCGCTCCAACTGCGGGACCACGAGCACGTGCCCTTCGGCGATGCCGAGATCCGCGCGCTCCACACGCCGGGGCACACGGACGGCAGCGTCTGCTACTTGTTCCGCAACCTCGTCTTCACCGGCGACACCCTCTTCGCCGGCAGCGTCGGCGGGGCGTACGGCGACCTCTCGACCTACGACGACGTGCTGCGCAGCGTTCGTCTTCGCCTCTTCTCGTTGGACGAGGAGAACGTGCTCCTACCCGGCCATGGACCGCCGTCGACGATCGCGGAGGAGAAGGCCCACAATCCCTTCTTCTCCGTCTCCTAGCGGCGCGGCGGCATCAGCGCCGCGCGGCGCAACGGCAGCACGAGTGCAGACGGACCGGCGCCGGCGCGCCCGAAATCGTAGAGATCGATCGCCTCTACCGCCACTCTGGCCTGCTTGAGTATCGCGCGGGCACCCGCGGCGCGCACATCCATCACCACGCGACGCGGTGCGAGCGCCAAAGAGGCAGCCGCGAGGCTCAGCTCGGGCGGCACGGCGAGGATCTCGATGGCCTCCAGTGCCGCACCGCCCACGAGCTGGGGAACGGCCAACGCTGCGCGCACGTCGATGGGCGAGAAGACGTCGCCGAGATGCGCGACGCCGGGGGCCAGCGTCGCCTCGCATAGCTCGAGGCTGCTGCGCTTGGCGAAGGCGCTGAGCTGCTCGATCGCCGAGGCGTTGGTCCAGTGTGAGCGCGTCACGATCAAGCGCCCTCCCATCACCACAGCGTCGCGGGCATCGAAGAGTCCCGGGCCCTCGACGGTGCCCAAGACGCGCACGCCACGCTCCTGGAGCAGGCCCCGCACCGCTTCCTCTTCGCCGCGCCGCTCCGGCTCGGCCAGCCGGGCCATCACGACGCCGTCGGGCAGCGCAAGACCCGCCGCGCGCACCAACGTCGCCATGCCGAAGCGCGCTTCGGCCGTCATTTCGATGACGTCGACGCGCTGGCGCTTGAGCGTTCTTACCAAGACCGCGTGCTGCGCCCGCGCACGCGCCGCCAGCGGCGGCCCCTCGCCGGCGATCGGCGTGGCGCGCTCGAATCCCGCATCCGGCGCGACGACCAAGGCGCACGTGAGCCGGCCTGCCTCGTGCGAGACGAACTCCGCCGAAGGGGGCTCTAACACTGCCTCAGACACAAGCCCGTAGCTACGGCAGCGTTGCCGGCGAGCCCTGGCCCGCGCCGGTAGCAACAGCCACGAACGGCGACGGATCGCCAGCCGTCGTGAGGAAATCCGACAAGTCGCTGGCGAGAAGATCGCCCAGTGAAAGCGCTGGAAGGCCCAGTATCTCCTCTTCCGTCTTGAGCAGCGAGGCGTACGAGAGATGCAGCCGCCCGACGTAGTGGGGCTTCACGTGGGGGCCGATGAGGAGCGCGTAGGTCCGGCGAGGGTCGACGTGATCCTTGCCCGCGACACCGCTCGGTGATACCACGATCAGCGTGCTGCTCCACGCCGGCGCCTTCGAGAGGGCCGCCACGATCGCAGCCACGGCCCGATCCTGCAGCGAGGGATTCTCTCCAACCAATCGCACCGAGACGAAGTCGGGCGCGCGCCCCGCCTGCGCCAGCGCACCGTAGTCCGCGATGAACGCATTCGCGCGCGCCATGTCGTCGGAGGCGGCGGCGAAAGCGCCGTCGGCGCTGCCGGAGAGGATGGCAAGCCACGACGCGTCGCCGTAGTCGCGGAAGCTCATCCGATGGCGTGCGAGGTTGTTGTAGAGAAAGCCGAAGCGCGGGAAGTCGTTGCGTTCGAGGCCGGCCACGCCGCCAGGCACGGCGATGGCGCGCCGGGCCGTCGCCACCGTCACCACGCCGCCTAGCGCCACCGACTGCCCCAGCGCCGGCGAGGCGCCGGGCGCGTAGAGATTCGCGGCCACGGCATAGCGCCGCGCGAGCGCGTGCAGCATCGGCTCGATGCGCGCGCCGTCGACCGCCAGCGCCGGATCGCCGACGGCGCCGCCCAACTCGTCGGAACCCGCCGGTCGTCCTTGCGCATCAGTGAGATCGCCCAACGTGTTGTCGTACGTCGAGGGCATCGTCTCGATGGAGACGATGTGGTCGATATAGCGGCTCTTGCCGAGCGCGGGCGCCTGCGGCACGACGGGGTCGCGCGCGTCGATCGGGCGCTCGACGCGAACGGCGCGCAGGGCATCCATCGTCGCCGCCTCCAGCTTTAACTGCGCGAGCGGAATGAGCTCCAGTGTCCCCGAGGTCCCGTCGCCCAGAGCATTGGCGACCACCAAGCCGCCCTCCGGGCGCGAGAACGCGAGCGCGGCGGGAAACCAGCCCGTGGGAATCAAGCCCAAGCGTCGCGGGCGTCGCGGATGGGAGATGTCGATGACCGCCACGGCATCGATCCCGGCCAGCGCCGCATAGAGCTGTTTGCCGCCCGGCGCGATCGCCAACGCGTCGGGCGCGGTACCGAACGGGGCCCGGTGGTAGAGGCTGAGATCGATCGCCGCCGCACGCTGATAGCGCGGCGACCAGCGCTTCGTCTGGAAGACGTCGACGCGGTCGGCGTTCGCCAGCGAGACAAAGAGCGTGCCGTCGGCCAGCGAGGTGACGGCGCTTGGCTGCACGCCGCCCACTTTCACCAGCGGGTCGAGCGCGCCGTCCAGCGGCAACTGCCCCACGTTGAGCGGCGCCGCAGCGGATATCTGGACGAGCGAGATCGACGAAGCGCCGAGATCGTAGTCGCGGCCGCTCGCCGGCACGCCGGCGTTGACCACGGCGAGCAGCGTGCCGGCGCGGGTCGCACCGCTGGGAGCGATACCGACCGGCGCGGCTTCGCCGACCGCGCGGCGCGCGGCGACGTCGATGGCCTGAACGCCACCGGCGCCGATCGCATAGAGGCGCCGGCCTCCCGGCGCCACGACCAGCGCCGTCGCGCCGGCCGGCGCGCTCTGCAACGCGATCGCCGGCGTGGCGTCCGCACTGAGCGTGCCGTCGGCGGCAAGATCGAAGAGATCGAGCTCGGGCTTACCGGCGACCGCTGCGACCACCAGCTCCTTCTCGGCGCCATCGCCCAGGACCGCTACTGCCTGCACCGAGGGCGGCAGGGTGAGGTTGGCTTGCGGAACGAGCGACATCGTGGCGAGTCTCACGACGTCCAGGCCGGGAGCGTTCTCCCGGCCGCGGCCGGCGACCAGCGCGAAGGTGCCGCCGCGCGCGAGCCCAAGCGCCAGCGGCCGCTGGTTGAGAGCGAGACTCTTGCCGGCCGGCCTCACCACGCGGCCACTCGGGAGGACGGCCTGGAACGGCACCTCCAACTTTCCGACCGGCTTGTAGGCCGCCGGCGCCGAGAACGCCACGCGCGGCCGCTCCGGGGCGGCAGCCATGAGCATCGAAGCGGCACCGGCGGTCAGGCCGGCGCCGAGGATCAATCGTCGCACGAGGCTCGCTCTTCGGAGAGGCGAGCGGTGCCCCTTTTTGCGCGTTACCTCAAGCAAGTAGGCGCCCAAGTGCACGCCCGAGGCGCCGCGCGCCTTCAC
>JAGWST010000141.1 GCA_028869325.1 bacterium
GACCACGTCGCTCATCGCGCCCAGACGACGCACGGCTTCGAGGTCGGCGTAAGGGGCGACGATCTGCTCGTCGGCCACCTGGCCCGCAGGCGAGTTCGGCGTGGGGTCGAGCACCGCTACGCGGTAGCCCATGCGCTTGGCCTCGAGGGCGAGCATTCGTCCGAGTTGACCGCCGCCGAGGATGCCGACCGTGGAGGGAGGCAGGACCACGCTCACGCTTGCTCTCCGTCCGGTTCCGGTATGGCCACGACCTGCGCGCCCATGCGTTGCGCGTGCTCGTCCAGGGCCGCGGCAAGCTGCGGATAGGCAACGGAGAGCACGCGCACAGCCAGCAGCGCCGCGTTCTTGGCGTTGCCGATCGCCACGGTCGCCACGGGCACGCCGCCTGGCATCTGAACGATGGAGAGCAGCGAGTCCAGCCCGTTGAGGCTGCTGGATTTGACGGGCACGCCGATGACCGGCAGCGTGGTCTTGGCGGCGGTCATGCCCGGCAGGTGGGCGGCGCCGCCGGCGCCGGCGATGATCACGGCCAGCCCGCGCTCGCGTGCGCTGGCCGCATACTCGAACATCAGGTCGGGCGTGCGGTGCGCGGAGACGATTCGCAGCTCGTAGGGCACGCCGAACTCGTCGAGCACGGCGGCCGCGGCCTCCATCGTGGGCAGATCTGAGCGGCTGCCCATGATAATGCCGACCAGCGGACGATCCGTCGGTAGCGTCGCATTCATACGCCGTTCTACGACATACCGGAGCCCGCGCCTCTTGTCGCGAACTCGTCGCCGAATGCCCGAGCTGTTTACCGTGGTCTCCCCGGATGAGGCCTTCGAACGCCTCCGTGCGCAGATCGGCGACCCCATCCTCCGGCTCGAGACGGCGCCGCTGCCGCGGGCGCTGGGGCGCACGCTTGGGCGCGCCTTGGTGGCCATCGAGTCGCTCCCCGCCTTCGCGCGCAGCGCGATGGACGGTTACGCCGTCTCTGCGCGGCAGACGGCCGGCGCCTCGGAGAGCTCGCCGGTCTACCTGCGCCTAGCCGGGGAGGTGCGGATGGGGAGTATCCCTCCTGAGGTGCTGGCGCCGGGGACGTGCATGCGCATCCACACCGGGGCCGCCCTCCCACGCGGGGCGGACGCCGTGGTGATGGTCGAAGAGACCAACCTGCTGGAGAGCGGCGAGGTCGAGGTGCTGGCCAGCGTCGCGCCCGGAGAGGACGTGGTGCAGACCGGCGAGGACGTGACCGCCGGCTCCGCCGTGCTACCCGCCGGCCATCGGCTGCGAGCCGTCGATCTGGGCGGCCTTGCGGCGCTGGGCGTCACCAATGTTGCCGTCGCGCGCCGTCCGCGCGTCGCCGTGCTCTCCACCGGGGACGAGCTGGTGCCGCCCGAGGGGCACCCCCGTCCCGGCGAGGTCCGCGACGTCAACGGGCCGGTGGTCTGCGCCATGCTCGGTCAGGCGGGGGCCGAGGCACAGCACCGCGGAATCGTCCCCGACGACGAGGAGCGCCTCTTGGCGGCGGCCGCCGCGGCGTTGGCCGAGACTGACGGCCTGGTGATCACGGCCGGCTCCTCCGTCAGCTTGCGCGACGCCACGGCTAGGGTCATCGCCCGCTTGGGAGGCCCGGGCATCCTCGTGCACGGCGTAGCGGTGAAGCCCGGCAAGCCGACGATCCTGGCCTACTGCGGCGGAAAACCTGTCTTCGGGCTGCCCGGCAACCCCGTCTCGGCGGCGGTGCTCTGTTGGCGCATGGTGCTCCCCGCCGTGCGGCTGCTGCTGGGCGAGCCGGTCGCGCCAGGTGGGCTGCCGCCGCCCGTGGGCAGCGCCCGGCTGGCGCAGAACGTGCCCTCGCGCAGCGGCCGCGAGGACTACGTGGCCGTGCGCATCGAGCCCGGCTCCGGCGGAGAGGCCCAGGCCGTGCCGGCGTTCGCAAAGTCGAATCTGATCTTCTCGCTCGTGCGATCCGGTGCGTTGATTCGCATCCCGCGCGATACGGGCGGCCTGCTCGCCGGCGAGCCGGTGGACGTCTACGCCTGGTGAGCGACGCGGAGCGGCATCTCTACCTACGCGATCTCTCCGTCGAGGAGGCGCGCGCGCGCTTCGATGCCTTGCTCGCGCGGCTCGCGTACGATCGGCCGCTCCCCGGCGAGGTGGTCGATCTGGCGGATGCGCTCGATCGCGTCGCGGCCGCGCATGTGGCGGCGCGCATCTCCTCGCCGCACTACCACGCCTGCGCGATGGACGGCGTCGCCGTGCTGGCGGCGCGCACGCAAGGGGCCACGGAGGGCGCGCCGGTGCGGCTGCGTCTGGGGACGGAGGCGCTGAGCGTCGATACCGGCGACCCTCTGCCGGAGGGCTGCGATGCCGTCGTGATGGCCGAGGTGGTAGAGAGCCTTCCCGATGGCGTCGTCGCGCTGCGCGCACCGGTTGCGCCGTGGGAGCACGTGCGCCCCATCGGCGAGGATCTCGTGGCCAGCGAGATCGTCGTCGCCGCCGGCGATCGTCTGCGCCCCGTCGATCTCGCCGCGCTCGCGGCCGCCGGCGTCACGCGCCTCGGCGTCGTGCGGCGGCCGCGCGTCGCCGTCGTGACGACCGGCAACGAGCTCGTGCCCCCGGCAACCGAGCATCCCGCGCCCGGTACGATCCTGGACTCCAACGGCGTGCTGCTCGCCGCCAGCATCCAGGCGTGGGGCGGGATCGCGCTGCTGACGGAGCGTGTGCCCGACGATCGCGCGGCATTGGGGCGCGCCCTCGACGACGCGCTGCAGCGCTGCGACGCGGTGGCGGTGAACGCAGGCTCCAGCGCCGGGCGCGAGGACTACACCGCGCGCATCCTCGCCGAGCGCGGCGAGGTGGTCGTTCACGGTGTGGCGATCCGACCCGGTCATCCGCTGATCTTGGGGGAGGCGCGCGGCAAGCCGGTGCTGGGCATTCCCGGGTATCCCGTGAGCGCGGCGCTCTGCGCGGAGCTCTTCTTGCGCCCGCTGGTCGAGCGGCTCGGGGGGCGCGAAGCAGAGGACGCGCCGCGTGTCGAGGTGCGCCTGGCGCGCAAGCTCTTCTCGCCGCTGGGCGAGGAGGAGTACGTGCGCGCCGTCGCGGCTCCCATCGAGGGCGAGTTGAGGGCGTTGCCGCTCAAGCGCGGCGCGGCGGTGATCACTTCGCTTTCGCGCGCCAACGCACTGCTGCTCTCGCCGCGTCAGAGCGAGGGTTATCTCGAGGGAGCGAGCGCGCCGGCGCTGCTGCTGCGCTCGCGCGAGCGCATCGGGCGCACGCTGCTGGCGGCAGGCTCCCACGACGTGGCGCTCGAGGCGCTGGGCGCGGCGCTGCGCACGCACGGC
>JAGWST010000142.1 GCA_028869325.1 bacterium
GCGGAGCTCGACGCGCTGCGCCGCGACGCGCAGCGTCTGCCGCCCACGCGGTTGCTCTTTCTCGAGTGGATCGATCCCCCGATGAATCCCGGACACTGGAATCCGGAGCTGCTGGAGGCGGCCGGAGCGCAGGCCGTGCTGGCGGCCCCAGGGCGCGATGCGCAACGCATCGCGTGGACGCGGATCGCGGATGAGGATCCCGATGCGATTCTAGCCGCGCCCTGCGGCATGGACGTCGCGACGGTCGAGCGCGAGCTGGCGCGCATCGCCGGCCGGCCCGAATGGCGCTCGTTGCGCGCGGTGAGGGACGGTGCCGTCTGCGTCTTGGACGGCAGCGCCTACTTCGCTCGCCCTGGCCCGCGCCTGACGCACGGGGCGCGCCTGCTCCAGCGCTGGCTGGTTGACTACTTCGTGCCGTCGAGCGGCCAGAAACCGTAGATCGCCCGCCCCGGCTCGAGGTCCCAGAAGCGCGTGGCGTTGTCGCCTACGCCGTAGACGATGGCGAACGCGACATCCTTGGCCAGGATCGCGCGCACCAGGCGCGCCAAGTCGCGCTGAGACATCCAGGTTGCCGCATAGCGTGCGAATTTCTGCTCGTCGGTCAGTCCCAGCCAGCCGGAGGAGTTGCGCACGCTGGGGTGCTTGGGGTCGTCTTCCTTGGTGATCGAGCCGATGCGCACGCAGGCGACTTGCAGGCCGAAGGCGTCGCTGTAATAGCGCCCGACGTTCTCGCCGAACGCCTTCCAGACACCGTAGAGACTGTCCGGCCGGATCGGTGCGTCGTTCCGCACCAGGACCCCCGAGGCGGCTTCGTAGATGCCGGGCTTCCCTTCGACTTCGTAGCGTCCCACGGCGTGGTTCGAGCTGGCGAAGATCACGCGCTCGCAGCCCGCGCGGCGCGCCGCTTCGAAGGCATTGTACGTTCCGCCGATGTTGATCGAGGAGACGTCTTCCCACGAGGCCGCGACATCGACGACGCCGGCAAGATGGATCACGGTCTGGCAGCCCGCGAAGGCACGCTCCAGAGCGGGCAGATCGCGAACGTCGGCGACGACGTCTGCATTGGAAAGATCGATGCGCACGACCTCATAGCCGTGCGCATCCAGATCGTGACAGAGTGGGACGCCGATCGTCCCGTTCGAGCCGGTTACCGCGATCCTTGCCATGGGCCAACGCTACGTGCCGGCGGTCGCGGAATCCCCCCGCGTCGTACGCGGTTACGCCGAGTTGCGAACCGTTGCCTGCGCGAAGCGCTCACGCGCCCCATCGATCGTCGCGTGGATGCTGAAGACTTTGTCGAGGCCCGTCAAGTGGAGGATCTTGAGGATCTGCGGATCGACGACGACGAGACGAACCGTGCCGCCCACTTCGCGCACGGAGCGCATCGAAGCGATCAACGCGCCCAGACCGGTGGAGTCGAGCAACTCGACGTCCAGCATGTCGACAACGTGCAAGAAGCGCCCGCTGTCCACGTGACTGCGGAAGGTCTTCTTGAGTCGCGCGGCGGTCAAGCCATCCACCACGCGGGGCAACGCCGTAACCGTGATGCTTTCGGCGGGGCTTTCCATTGTGGAACTTCTCCTTGCGGCCTCATCCTCCAACACCCGTGTGAACGGAGCATGGACGACCGGTTTCCTATGGCTCTATCCTAAGTATCAAAATGTAAACTGTCAATAGTCTTTATCTTAAGATGCTTAAAAGTTGCGTGAAGGGATTTTCGATAGTTGACTTTTCTCGTAAGTCAGACTAAAGTCGGATTGGTGACGCAGATCAAGCCCCTGGTCAGGGACCGCCCAGAATCGGAGAGCCCGGCCGCGTCGCCGCGCCCGAGGTGAAACGCGAATGGCTCGAGGTTATGGACAGGAGTGTCCGATCGCCCGGACGCTGGAGATGCTCGGAGAGAAGTGGACGCTCTTGGTCGTCCGCGAATTGTTTCAGGGCACGAATCGTTTCAAGGACCTGGTGGAGCGGTTGCACGGCATACCGCGCAACCTGTTGGCTCAGCGGCTCGCTCAATTGGAGAGCGAGAGCCTGGTGGTGCGCCGTTCGTTCCGCGAGGTTCCGCCGCGCGTTGAGTACCATCTCACGGAGAAGGGCTGGAGTCTGCAGCCGGTTCTGCGCTCGCTCGCCGATTGGGGCCGGCGTTGGAACGTCTGCGGCGAGGGCGAGCATCGCGAGAACGACCCGCTCAACGACCGCCTGCTCAATCTCCCGTTCGAGTACGATCTCGCCTCCGCGCAGGGTCCCTCCGAGACGCTCGAGATTCGGGCCGACGCGCGCGCCTGGTTCATCACCTTCGAGAACGGGGGCTGCCTCGTCGGGCGCAGCGCCGATGAAGAGCCCCGAGCGCGCCTCGCTGGAAGCGAGGCCAGTTGGCTCGAGGTTCTCTGTGGCCGCCTCACGCTCGAAGAGGCCGAGCGCGGCGGCAAGATCGTCGTAGACGGAGACCGCAAGAGCATCGAACGCTTCCATCGCGTCTGTCTGCGTCCCGTGGCGTTGCTCTCCGCAACCGCCTAAAGGCCCGCGCCCGGCCCGGCGGGCGCACCACCATCTCCCAAGGAGTCTTCCTCGTGCTCAACGTGACCCGCAGCGCCGATCTTTGGCAGCGCGCCACCTCCGTTTTGGCCGGAGGCGTCGACTCGCCCGTGCGCGCCGGCAAGCCGGTCGGGGGACCGATCATGGTTCGCGAGGCGTCGGGGGCCTATGTGGTGGACGCGGACGGCCGGCGTCTGCTCGACTATCTGATGGCCTACGGACCGCTGTTGCTCGGACACGCACATCCGGCGCTGACGCGCGGTCTCGATGCGGTAGCGGCGCGCGGCACGCTCCATGGCTGTACGCACGAAGGGGAGGTGTGGCTGGCCGAGCGGCTGCGTGGCCACATGCCCTCGCTCGAGCGCGTGCGCTTCGCCAATAGCGGAACGGAGGCGGTGATGAGCGCCATTCGCGTGGCGCGCGGCTTCACCGGGCGCGAGGCGGTCTTGCGCTTCGCCGGAAACTACCACGGCCACTTCGACCAGGCGCTGTTGGATGCCGGCGCCTCGGCGGGGGCGGCAGGCGCCGGGCCCTCCGGCATTCCAACCGGCGTCGCGCGCGATACGATCGTCGTTCGCTACAACGATCTCGACGCCGTCGATGCGGTGTTGCACCTCCACGGCAAGCGCCTGGCCGCGATCGTGTTGGAGCCCGTCGTGGCCAACATGGGGTTGGTGCATCCGCTGCCGGGATTCCTCGCCGGGCTGCGCGAGCGCGCGAGCCGCGCGGGCGCGTTGCTGATCTTCGACGAGGTGATCACCGGCCTGCGTCTGGGGTTGGGTGGTGCCCAGGGGCGCTATGGCGTCGCGCCGGATCTCACCGCGCTGGGCAAAGTGTTGGGCGGCGGCTATCCGCTAGCAGCTTTCGGCGGGCGCGCGGAGGTCATGCGCGTCTTAGCGCCGGAGGGAACGGTCTTTCAGGGCGGGACCCTCTCCGGGAACCCGTTCTGCGTGGAGATGGCGCATCGCCTGCTCGATGTGCTGGAGGGCGACGCGGAGCTGCTGCCGCGCGTGCGCGCGCTGGCCGAGCGTCTGGCGCAAGGCTTGCGCCAGATGCTCGACGCCTTCGATCTGCGCTACCCCGTCGTCCACGACGAGTCGATCGTGGACTTCATGTTTCGCGCCGCCGATCGCCCACACCGCGACTACGGCGAGGCCAAGCAGGCCAACGCCGCGGCCTATGCCGCCTTCTACCGCGAGATGTTGGCCGAAGGCGTGCTGTTAGCACCCTCGCAGAACGAGGTGATGTTTCTCTCGGCCGCGCACGCCGAGGAGGACGTTCAACTGACCCTGCGCGCGGCGCGCCTCGCGCTGGCACGCATGCGCGAGCGCGGCGAGGTCTAGTTGGAGATCTCCTCCAGCTCGTCGGCCGGTGCGGCGGTGCGCAGCGGACGACGGCTCTCGTCGTGCAGCTCGATCTCACGTGCCGCCTCGCGCAGCTCGATGAACTCGTCGGCGGCATCGAGCAGATCGTCCGATGCGCGCCCGGGGAACGGGCGCGGGTGATCGGCGGAATGGTTGTACGCCCAATTCGATTGGGAGCCCGCGACCACCACGCGCACGCCTCTGAGCGTCAGCGCGTGAACCAGCGGGACGTACTCGGAATCCCCCATGACCAGCACCGCGCGGTCGCAGTGGTCGGCCATCCACAGCGCGTCGACGGCGAGATCGATGCCGATCTCCGCCTTCACCGTTCCGTCGACGTGGACGCGCATGCCGCGCCGCACGACTTGATAACCGTTGCGGTTGAGCATGCGGATGAAGCCCTGCTGGTCGCGCCGCCGCCGCTCCGCCTCAGCGGGGTCGGGATGCTCGACGGTGAGGCCGCGCGCGCGCCGCGCCGCGGCGTAGAGGGCGTACGACTCCTCGCTCCACTCGCCGATGTAGTAGCGCGCACGTACGAGCGACGTACCCGCGCATAGCAGCGCGAGAAGCCGCCGGAAGTCAACGCGGATACCCAAGCCTTCGTAGGTGACGCGGGCGAAATTCCACCCGTCGATAAAGATTGCCGTGCGGCCGACGCCGTTTGCAAGAGCCATCATGGTAACGCTGATTCTCCCAAGCGCAGGGCATGGCCTCGCGCTCAACGAAACACGGCCGGCGTGCGCCGACGATCACACCCAGCCGTCGTGATACTATCGTTGCTGCTATCGTTCGCCGGCCCGGCCGGGGCGCAGCAGGCGCTGGAGACTCCGCCGGTCGCGACCCCGGCGCCGTCGCCGGCGAGAGCGGCCACACCCGCCCCCAAGACCAAGAGAACCGAAGGCGATCTGAGACGGTACACTTGGGAAGGGTATGTCGTGCACGCCTCCGCGCAGAGCGTACGCGTCCACAGCCCACGGCAGAAGCGCGATCTCACCTTCATCGTCTTCTCGAGACCGCGCGATTTGACGAGCCCGGGGGGGATGAAAACGTACGCCATGGGCCAGCTCCCACCCGGCACGCGGGTTAAGGTGGTATATACCCAGATGCTGGGTATCCGGCACGCCGAGCTGATCTACATCTACATGGCGGACGGGACGATCAAGGCGATGCATGGCTGAGGGCGCTGGCGGGCGCGCCTTCGTCTACCTCCTGCGCTGCCGAGACGGATCGCTCTACGCCGGTTGGACGACAGACATCCAACGCCGCTTGCGGACCCACCAGATAGGGCGAGGGGCGCGTTACACCCGCTCGCGGCTTCCGATCTCACTCGCCGCCTCCTGGCAGGTCTCCGGCCGCGCGGAGGCGATGCGTTTGGAGGCCCGCATCAAACGACTGACCCGCGAGGAGAAGCTCGCGCTCTGCGGCTCCAGAAAGGGAGACTCACCGTGGCCACCTACCAACCGCCGACGTCCGAGGAAGTGACGGCGCTCGCCGCCGAGGCGAAGAGCCTCC
>JAGWST010000010.1 GCA_028869325.1 bacterium
GATCGTGCGCGTCTTCTCGCACATGACCGCGGCGGAGAACGCGTTAATTGGGGCTCTGTTGCGCGCACGCTCGGTTGAGGATGCGCGCCGCCGTGCGCTCGAGGCGCTCGAGCAGGTAGGCATGAGGGGCTACGGCGATCGACAGGCAGCCGATCTGGTGCTGGTCGATCGGATGCGTTTGGAGTTGGCTCGGGCCCTTTGCACCGCGCCGGCGCTCCTGCTGGTCGACGAGCTGATGGCCGGCCTCAACATGGCGGAAGTCGAGGCGATGGTTGGCGTGCTGCGGGGCCTGCGAGAGCGCGGCATGACGATCGTGGTCATCGAGCATAATATGAAGGCACTGATGCGTTTGTGTGATCGGGTGCTGGCGCTCGATGCCGGTGTCATCGTAGCCGAAGGCAAGGCCGAGGCGGTCAGCCGCGATCCGCGAGTCATCGAATCGTACCTCGGCGAGAAGTTTGCCCATGCTATCGATCGCTGAGCTCTCCGCCTGGTACGGCGCGGTCGAGGCGCTCCATAGCATCTCGCTCGAGGTCCATGAGGGGGAGCGTGTCGCGCTCGTGGGCTCCAACCGCGCCGGCAAGACCACTACGCTGCGAGCCATCTCCGGCATCGTGCAGCGGCGCGCGGCGTCGCTGACCTATCGGGGCGTCGATCTCCAGGGCCTGCCACCGCACCTCGTGCCCGGACTCGGCATCGCGCATGTCCCCGAAGGGCGCCAGGTCTTCTCCGGCATGAGCGTGCTCGAAAATCTGCTGGTGGGAGCTTACTGCCGGCGGGGGCGGGATCACGCTGCGCAGCAAGAGCGGCTCGATTTCGTCTTCTCGATCTTCCCGCGGCTCGCCGAGCGGCCCATGCAGTCCGGCGAGACGCTATCGGGCGGTGAGCAGCAGATGCTGGCGATCGGACGGGCGCTGATGCTCTCGCCCTCGCTGCTCTTGCTCGATGAGCCCTCGCAGGGCCTGGCGCCGCGCGTGGTCGACGAGATGTATGAAGCGCTGGTCCATGTCGCGGCCACCGGGGTCACGATCCTGCTCGTGGAGCAGAACATCTCGATGGCACTCGAGTTCGCCAGCCGCGCCTATGTGCTCGAGAACGGTGTTATCTCTCTACAAGGATCTGCTGCCGATCTTGCGCGAGACGACAGCATTCGCGCGTCATATCTGGGGTTATGAAGACGATCGAGAATCTGGGACGACGACTCGCGGCAGGGACCACAGCTCTCGCCGCCCAGCTCGTGCCCGCGGAGGTTGCCGGCGCCGGGCGGCGCACGATGCTCATGTGGCGCTCGCGACCGGGCGACAACGTCCGCTCTACGATGGTTGGTAGGACGCACGGGGCGGTGGCCCTACGCGCCCAATGCCAATCACTACGATCTCTCGCGTTATGCGGCGACCTCGATCGGCTGAAGTCGCTGGACGCACAGATCATTCCGTCGCGCGACATGCGGGTGCTCGAGCGACCGGTCTATGAATGAGGGTGCACTCGCTCATTGCAAGAAAGAGAAGGGAAACGCATCGTGAGTCGATTGACCGAAGCAGAGCGCATCGCCGAGGGCGCGCGGATCAGGCGTGAGGTGCTCGGTGCCGCGTACGTGGAGCGAGGCAAGACTGATGCCCAAACCGACCCGTTCTACCAGCACTTCGTCGAGTTCACCACGGAGCATTGCTGGGGGAACGTCTGGGTTCGACCTGGGCTCGACTTCAAAACGCGGAGCATGCTCAACCTCGCGATGCTCAGCGCGATGGCGCGCTGGCACGAGCTTGAGGTGCACGTGCGCGGAGCGCTCAACAACGGCGTGACCGAAGACGAGATCGCGGAGATCCTGCTGCAGGCAGGCGTCTACGCCGGCGTTCCGATCGCCGCGGAAGGCTTCCGCGTCGCCAAGCGCGTCATCGACGAGTACCGCAAGTCGAGGAGTTAACGCGCGGGTACCCGGGACGTCCCCCGTCAGGGAACGCGGTAGACGGAGGGCGCAACGGGTTCCAGACGCTCGAGCATCGCGGGGTCGTGGCCGGGATACCACGCGCCGGCGCCCGCCTCGCGCTCGATCGTCTCGAAGCCTAGCTGATAGGCCTCATAATCGTGGATCAACGCCGTAGGCGTACGAGTCTCCAGATTCTCATAGAAATGCGAGGCATCGCACGCCAGCACGGTGCGACTGCGTCCGTCGTCGCAAACGACGATCTGCATCCCCGGTGAGTGGCCGCCGACGTGCACGCAACGCACGCCGTTGGCAAGCGTGGCGTCGCCGTCGATTTCGCGCACGCGGCCTGCCGCGCGGAGCTCCGGCAGAAGGTCGAGACTTGCCGGGTCGGCGGCTTTGCGCAACGGGTGCCCCAAGCCTCGCCGCGTGTAGTAGTCGACGTCCTCGCGCTGGATGACGAAGACCGCGTTGGGAAAGCGCTCGGGGACGCCGAAGTGATCGTAGTGCAGGTGCGAGATCGCCACCGTCTCGATCTCGGAAGGGGCGATCCCGAGGCGCCCCAGCGCTTCCGTCGGATCAAGGTACTCGCCGACGCCGCGCTGCGCGGCGATCTCGGCGGCGAAGCCCGTGTCCACGAGGATCGGCTTCGCATCTGCGCTGCGAACCACCCAGAACGGATAGATGAGCCGCACCGGTTCCTCGCCGTGCGCGAGATGAAACATGTAGTCGCGCTTCCGTTGCGAGCTGCCGATGATGCAGCCGAAGATTTCCATCGACGTCGATCCTCCGAAGATTGCGTGCTCATCTCTTTGCGCAACGCGTGCGTAATCCCCTTCGATCATCCGCGACCGAACGCTACGACGGATCGCGCAGAGCGAGGGCGACCCGCGGGAATGACGTCGGCGTTTTCGAGATCCGAGCTGCTATTACTCTATCGATGCCGGTCGATGGCCAGACCACGCTGCTTCAAGAGCGAGAGCGACGGCTGCGAGCCCGGCGTCATCGCCTCTCTTGCCTGCGACTTGAATCCCCACCGGCAACGGCGTCGAATGCGGGGCGGGGAGCGAGATCGCCGGTTGACCGGTGAGACTCAAGGGGCGGGTGAAGCGCACGAGTGAGTCGTGGACGTCGCTTTGGCCGACGAGCGGCGCGATGCAGGCGGTGGTCGGCAGAAGGATGGCGTCCCAGCCCCCCAGCGCGATCTCCGTCTCCTCCGTGAAGAGCTCGCGGTCGCGCAGAGCGGCGGCGTACTCTTCGTCGACGATCGACATGCCGCGCTGAAGCTGCGAGCGGACATCGGATCCATACCGCGTGGGATCATCGTGCAGCCATGCTCGGTGGTACTGTGCCGCCTCATAGAGGGCAATCGTGATGGCCGAGGCGGCCATCCGCTCGCGCGACGGAAAGGGAATACGTGGAAGTTCGCGGGCGATTTGGCTCCAGGCCTCTCGCGTGGGAAGATCGAGGCCGCCGACCCATCCCGCCGGAACCGCGAGCTTGAATTCGCGAAGCCCCGGCGCAGAGGCCGGAATCCGCAGATCCAGGGCGGACATCAACTCGAGCGCCCGCGCCGCTGTTCTTACGTCGCACGCGATCGGACCGACGGTATCTTGCGAGGGCGCGAGGGGAATCACCCGCTCTGTGCTCACCACGCCGAGGCTGGGGCGGATTCCGACGACGCCGCAGAGGGCGGCAGGGATACGTATCGAGCCACCGGTGTCCGTACCGATCGTCCAATCGCAGATGCCCAGCGAAACGGCCGCCGCGCAGCCTCCGGACGAGCCGCCTGCGATACGCGAGGGGTCGTGCGGATTCAAGACCGCGCCGTAGTGCGGGTTCGCGCTGGTCACGCCCAACGCCCATTCGTGAAGGTTGAGCTTCCCGACGACGGTGCAGCCGTGTCCGCGGAGGCGCTCGATCACGGGGGCATCCGTCTCGGCGGGAACCTCGGCAAGAATCACGCCACCGCCCGTCGTGACCGCTCCGCGTACGTCGATCAGGTCCTTCACGCCGACCATGGGACCCGTTCCATCCTCGTCAGTGAGGGAGATGAACGCGCCGAATCGTGCGTGGAGCCGAGCACGCTCGCGTGCCTCTGCTGCCGTCACGGCTGCGGTGCGCCCGCCCCGGCGCCGGTACGGCGCCAGCGCTCAACAACGACGGCGATCTCGAGCTGGAGACGCAGCGCGGGGTCCGCCCAGTCGAGGCCGGCTGCGGCGCGGATGCGATCGAGACGGTAGCGAAGCGTGCTGATATGGATGCCCAGTGATCTGGCCGTTGCCTCGAGATTGAAATTCTGCGTCCACAGGCACTCCAATGTCTCCCAGAGTAACCCTTTGTTGTCACTCTGCAGCAGCTTGTCCAAGACGCGCTGGCGGAATGCCTCGAGCTCCTCGCTCCGCGCCTCGTCGAAGAGCAACCCGTAGATACCGACGTCCTCGCTTCGCATGACGCTCGCCTCCAAGCCCAAGAAGCGCGCCACGCGAAGGACCTTTTGGGCGGAGCGCAGCGAGTCGAGGTAACGTTGCGCGCGCTCGGCGACGTCGCCGACGGCGAGGATCGGCTGCGAGCCGCGTACGTGGCGTGCGATCTCCGGCAAGATGGCCTCTGCTCGCGTTACCTCAGACGGTCCCAGCAGCATGGCGACGCACTCGTCCTGCAACGCCACCAGGCGCCCTGGAATACGCGCCGCGGCGATGCGCAAGGCATCACC
>JAGWST010000143.1 GCA_028869325.1 bacterium
CGATGATCGCGGGAATCAACGCCGCGCCGTCGGATTACTCGCCGTACGTCAACCTTCACGCCGCGCGTCTGCGGCAGGCGCACGTGTTGGACCGCATGGCCGCCTTGGGCTACGTCACACGCGCACAGGCGGAGCACTGGAAGCGCGCCCCGGTGAATCTGGCCGGCGAGCGCACGGCGGGGATGCTGGGCTGGCACGCGCCGTACTTCACCACGTACGCCGTGCATCGGCTGGAGGATCTCTTTGGTCAGACGGCTACCTACGAGGGCGGGCTCCAGGTCGATACCACGCTTGACGTGGCGATGCAGCGCCAGGCGCTGGCCGATGTGCGATGGGGCGTCCAGGAGGCCAGGCGCGAGGGCATCGGTGCGCACGAGGCTGCGCTCGTGGCGATCCGGCCGAGCACGGGCGAGATCCTCGCCATGGTCGGCGGAACCGGCTTTGGGCTGAAGAACCAGTTCAACCGTGCGTGGCAGGCGCGCCGCCAGCCCGGATCGTCGTTCAAATTGTACGTCTACACCACGGCGATCGATCAGGGGCTGCCGCCAACGGCGATCATCGACGACTCTCCGGTGTGCTACCCCGAGGGCGACGGGACGACCTGGTGTCCGCACAACGACGACAACCGCTACTTTGGCTCCATGACGCTACGCTACGCGCTGGCGCAGTCGCGCAACGTGGTGGCGGTGAAGCTGCTTCAACGCGTGGGCGTCGACCGCGTGATCGAGTATGCGCACCGCATGGGCATCAACTCGCCGCTAGGGGAGAACCTCTCGCTGGCCTTGGGCACCTCCGGCGTGAGCCCGCTCGAGCAGGCCACGGGTTATGCCACCATCGCCAACCAGGGCGTAGCCATCACGCCATTTGCGATCAAGGAGGTGAAGGACTCGCTAGGGGCCGCGCTCTACGATAACCGCTATCCGCAGGAGCGCGAGGTGGTGAGCGCGGGAACCGCCTATGTCGTGACGACGATGCTCGAGGATGTGATCAAGCACGGCACGGGCTACCCCAATGCGGAGCTCGGGCGGCCGGCAGCCGGAAAGACCGGCACGACCAGCGACTTTCGTGACGCGTGGTTCGTGGGCTTTACACCCGATCTGGTTGCCGCAGTATGGATCGGGAACGACGACAACTCTCCGATGCACGAATCGTACGGCGGCGACATCCCGGCCCGAATTTGGGCCCGCTTCATGAAAGGGGCTCTGGCGAAGACGCCCAGGCACGACTTCGTCTTCCCTACAGGAGAAGTGGCGGCGATCAAGGTCTGCCGCGGCGACTACAAGCGCGCGTTGCCGGGGGAGGCCGGCTACATGGAGTACTTCCTGAGCGGAACGGAGCCGCTGCAATATTGCTACGGCCGCGCGCCGGTGCTCCCCGCGGCCAGCCAGGCCCCTCAGGTGCAGGCGACGCCGTGAGCGAGCGCTCCCTTCCCATCGTCGGCGTCGGCGAGATCGCGCGCTACGTGCGGCGTTTGATCGAAGGCGACGTACGCTTGCAGCACATCGTCGTCAGCGGCGAGCTCTCGAACTTCCGGGGCGTCTCCGCCAACGGCAACGCGTACTTCGACTTGAAGGACGGGCAGGCGCTCTTGAGCTGCGTGATGTGGGGCTCGACGGGCGTGACTCCGCCGCGGGACCTCGCCAACGGTATGCAGGTGCACGCGGAGGGGCGGCTCTCGACCTATCCCGGGCGCAGCACCTACCAGTTGATCGTCGACGATCTGCGCGCGGTCGGGCGCGGCGATCTCCACGCGCGCTACGAAGAGCTGCGGGAGCGCCTCCAGCGCGAGGGGCTCTTCGCGGAGCAGCGCAAGCGGCGGCTGCCGGCGATTCCTCGCGCCATCGCGGTCGTGACCTCGCCGGCCGCGGCGGCATACGCCGATTTCATGCGCACGATGCGCGCGCATGCACCGTACGTGAGCGTGAGGCTGGTGGAGACGCCCGTTCAGGGCCGCGATGCGGCGGCATCCGTCGCCGCCGCGCTGGAGCGAGCCTCGCGCCTGGACGTGCAGGCGATTGCGCTCATCCGCGGCGGCGGGAGCTTCGAAGACCTCTTCGCCTTCAACGAGGAGGTCGTGGTGCGCGCGATCGCGCGCGCGCGGGTCCCCGTGGTGACGGGCATTGGTCACGAGAGCGATGTGACGCTGGCGGACTTCGCTGCCGATCTGCGCGAGCCGACGCCGACGGCCGCGGCGCGCGCCATCGCGCCGGCGCGGCGCGAGCTGCTGGAGCGCGTCGCGCGCCTGCGCGTGCGCCTCATGCGTGCCCGTGCGGGCTTTGTTGGAGAGCGCCGCCAGCGGGCGGACTACGCGGGTGGCGATCTGCTGCGCGGCGTGCGTTCGCTCTTGTCTGAGCGCCGTCACGCGGTCCTCTCGCTAGAGCGCCGGCTGGCGAGTCGCAGCCCGCAGGCACGCCTGGCCGAGGTACGCGGGCGGTACGGCACCGCGCGGCGCGGACTGGCCACGCTGGCTCCGCGCCTGACGGCGGCCGCCGCGCACCGCCTCGCGGGGCTGCAGGGCCGCCTCTGCGCGCTCGATCCGGCGGCCGTGCTCCAGCGCGGCTACGCTATCGTCACGCACGACGGCGGTATCGTGCGGGATGCCGCCGCGGTGCCCATTGGCGCGCGGATCGACGCTCGGCTGGCCCGCGGGACGCTCGCGGCTCGCGTCGAAGGGAGCGAGCATGGTTAAGTCGGCGCAAGAACCGAGCTTCGAGGGGAGCATCGAGCGCCTGGAGAGCATCGTCGACCGGCTCGAGAACGAGGAGACCTCACTCGAGGAGGCCCTGGCGCTCTTCAAAGAGGGCATGGTGTTGAGCAAGCGCTGCAAGGCCATGCTGGAGCGGGCGCAGGAGCAGATTGCGCAGGCTCTAGCGGATGGGGAGGCCGATGGCGTCAAGCCCGAGCCGTCCGCCGGCGAGGAGTCGACGGATGACGAGCTCCCCTTCTAGAGCCGTGGTGGCGATGAAAGAGCGCGTACGGCTGGACGCCGCGGTAGCCGAGCGC
>JAGWST010000144.1 GCA_028869325.1 bacterium
CCGCAAGACGGCGAGACGATGGGCGAGATCATCATGCGCGGCAACAACGTGATGAAGGGGTACTACGCCGACCCCGACGCCACCGCGCGCGCCTTCGCCGGCGGCTGGTTCCACTCGGGCGATCTCGCCGTCTGGCACCCCGACGGTTACGTCGAGATCCGCGATCGCGGCAAGGACATCATCATCTCGGGCGGCGAGAACATCTCCACACAGCAGGTGGAGAAGGCGATCGCCGAGCATCCCTCGGTACTCGAGGCGGCCGTGATCGCCGTTCCGGATGAGCGCTGGGGCGAGGTCCCCAAGGCGTTCGTGACGCTCAAGGGCGATGCGTCGCTGACGGCGGACGAGCTGCTGGCCTTCTGCCGCGAGCGACTCCCCGGCTTCAAGTGCCCGAAGGCCTTCGAGTTCTGCGAGCTGCCCAAGACCTCGACGGGCAAGATACAGAAGTTCGCGCTGCGAGAGCGCGAGTGGAAGGGCAAGGAGAAGAGGATCAATTGACCACGACGAGCGTCGTTCTCCCGGATTTCGCGGACCCGGTTGCGGTGCGCCGCCATCTGCACCGCTTTCCCGAACTCTCGCTGCAGGAACGCCAGACGGCGGCGCTCATCGCCGAACGGCTGCGCACGCTTGGCTTGCGGGTTCGCGAGGGCGTGGGGGGCACGGGCGTGCTGGGAGTGCTGGAGGGCGGCCGGCCAGGACCGACGACGCTGTTGCGCGCCGACATGGACGGCCTCCCCGTGCGCGAGCTGAACGATGTCGCCTACTCCTCGGCCAACGAGGGCGTGATGCACGCCTGCGGTCACGATGCGCACATGAGCGTTCTGCTCGGCGCGGCCGCCGAGCTCACGGCGCGCCGCGCCGAGGCTCCCGGCACGATCGTCTTCTGTTTTCAGCCGGGTGAGGAGGGGGCCGCCGGCAACAGGCTGATGATCCACGACGGCGCTCTGGAGAATCCGCACGTCGACCGCTGCTTCGCGCTGCACGTCTACAGCGGCCTCGACGTCGGGAAGATCGGCGTGCGCAACGGACCGTTCTTCGCCTCGGCCGACGAGTTCCAATTGACCATCGAAGGAAAGGGCGGCCACGGCGCGATGCCGCAGCTCTCCGTCGACCCGGTAGTGGTTGCGGCACAGTTCATCACCGCGCTGCAGACCATCGTCAGCCGCGAGGTCCACCCCAAGGATCCGGCGGTGATCACCGTGGGCCACATCGAGGCCGGCTCGACGTTCAACGTGATTCCGGACCGTGCCGTGCTGCAGGCTACCGTGCGCAACTTCGATCGCGAGACGCGCGAGCGGATGCCCGAGCGCATCGAGCGCGTCGCCAAAGGCGTCTGCGAGGCGATGCGCGCCAGATACCAGCTCGAGTACCGCTTCAGCTATCCGGCGACCGTGAACGATCCGGCGATGACGGATGTGGTGCGCGAGATCGGCGCGCAGGTGGTGGGCAAGGCGAACGTGGTCGAGCACGACGTCGTGCTCTGGTCGGAGGACATGTCGTTCATGCAGGAGGAGCGCCCCGGCTCCTACTTCTTGCTGGGCGTCCGCGGCGGCCCGGAGACGGCGGTCCCCCATCACAATGCGCGCTTCAACTTGGACGAGCGGGCGCTGCAGACCGGAATCCAGATGATGGTCGCGCTCGGCTTGCGCGGCTAGTTCTCCCCCGCGTGGGGGATGGCTTACGTCAGATGGAGGGGAGCCGCGAATGCGGCGCCCCTCCTGATGTTACATCTGTCGAATGCAGGCGGCTGGTTGATTCTTTAAACTATGAAAGAAAGCCCCTTGGAGGTCTCCGTGTATCAGGATCCGCAGGAACGCGACGCCTGCGGCGTCGGCTTTCTCTCAAGACTGGACGGCAACGCCTCGCATGAGGTCGTGGAGCTTGCGCTCTCCGCCGCGGCGGCGATGTCCCATCGCGGCGCTCGCGCCGCCGATGGCCGCACCGGCGATGGCGCCGGCATCACGCTCGAGCTCTCCCCCGCGTTCTTCGCGCGCGAGCTCGCCAGCGCGAACCTGCGCGCCCCGGAGCGCCTGGGCGTGGTCACGGCATTCCTGCCGGCCGACCCGTTCGCGGCCGCGCATGCGCGCGGCGCCATCGAGGCGAGAGTTCGCGCGACGGGCCTCACGCCGCTGCGCTGGCGAGAGGTGCCGCGCGACGCGCGCGTCTTGGGGGCGCACGCGATCGCGGCGGCCCCCGGCGTGACGCAGCTGCTGGTGGATGCGGGGTTGCCCGGCGAGCGCGGCATGCGCGCCGTGCACGGGGCGATCGAGGGCGCGGAGATCGTCTCCTCGTCCACGCTGCTGGTGACCTACAAGGCGCTGCTCTCCTCGGAGGATCTGGCGGCCTACTACGCCGATCTGCGCGACCCTTCGTACGCTTCGCGCTACGCGGTCTTCCACCAACGCTTCTCTACGAATACGGCGCCGTCGTGGCGCCTGGTGCAGCCCTTCC
>JAGWST010000145.1 GCA_028869325.1 bacterium
CGCTCGACGCGCGGCGCTCCGGTAGCCCTCCAGGAGATAGCCGCGCACGACCAGGGCGCACCCTTCCTCGTCGGTCGGGTCCGCAGCGAGCAATGCTCGCCCGAGTTGCCGCACGGCCTGCCCGTCGCCGCGCGCGGCTGCGCTTCGTGCGAGGTGGCGCCCAAGGCGATTGGTCGCCTCGATCAGGCGCGCTTCGATGGGCGCGAACCACTCCGCGTCGCGCAGGTGTGGCGGTCGAGACGCGAGCAGCAACGGCGCGAACCGCTCGAGATGCGCGATCGACTCGTCCTCATCGAAGAGCGTGAGCGCCTGCCCGAGCTCTTCTAGATCGACGCGTACGTACGAAGCCAATTCGTACCGGCCATGGACGGAGGACAAGACCGTACGATCCCGGAGTCGCGCGCGCAAGCGCGAAGCGGCGACTTTGAGGGCGCGCCGACCCTGATCGGCATCGAGATCGGGCCAGATCGTTTCGGCGAGCCGGTGTGCGTCCAGGGCTCGCTGGGGTGCGGCGGCCAGGACGAAGAGCACGGCGGCCTCGCGCTGCGCGAGGCTGAGCTCTCCTCCGTCAAGAGCGATCCGTCCATCGAAGAGGCGGACCGCGAGCCCATGAGCGTTATCGGTGCCGGCGATACGTCCCATGCCCGGCGGGGTGCCGCGCTGGCCTCAGGATGCCTGCGAGGCGATGTCGGCGCGCAGCCCATCGAGATGGGCTGCGTCGTTGACGCGCAGCAGCGTGGAGGTGCCGGCCGCGAGCGCAATCTCGGTCAACGCCGCGTTCTCGACTTGGATCTCGTGGTAGGCCTCCGGCCCCTTGCCACGCGCGGCGAGCACCGCCAGGCGCACGATGACGTCGTGCGTCACCACCAACAGCGGCGAGCCCAGCGCCGGCGGGGCGGCCAGGAAGTCGCGCCAGCGCTCGAGCACGTCGTCCAGCGTCTCGCCGCCGTCAGGGAAACGCACTTGGTGCGGGGCGTTCTGCCAGCGCTCCACCATCTCCGGCCAGCCCGCGGCGACCTCGGCGCGCGTGTGGCCCTCCCACGCGCCGTGTGAGATCTCGATCAGACGCTGGTCGACCTCGGCGCGCAGATCCAGGCGCTGCGCCACGACGTCCGCCGTCGCTCGCGTGCGCAACAGCGGGCTGCAGACGATCGCCGCCGGCGGCTCGTGCGCCAGACGCTCGGCCAGCGCATGTGCCTGCGCCATGCCGCGACCGGAGAGCATCGAGTCCTTGCGTCCTTGGTAGCGCCCCGCGATGTTCCAGGTGGTCTCGCCGTGGCGCACGAGCCACAGGCGCAGCGCGCCGCTCATCGATCGAAGACGATGCAGCGCACCGCCTCCAGGCCGTCCAGCGCACGCAGCTGCTCGAGCACTTCGGCGCCGGGGGCGTCGCCGACGCCGATCACCATGATCGCGATGCCGTCGACACCGTCGCGCGCGACCTGCATGTTCGAGATATTGATGCCGGCCGCGCCCAGCACGGTGCCGACCTTACCGACGATGCCGGGGATGTCGCGATGGCGCGTCGCGATCAGCGCCCCACGCGGCTCGACGTCGATCTCGTAGCCGTCGATCTCCACCAACCGTAGCTGCTCGCCGTGAACGATGGTGCCGGCTACCGAGGTCTCACCGCCGCGCAGCGCGAGTCCGGCGGCGAAGCCGCGCTCGCAGCGCGCCACCAGCGGCTCGACCGCGATGCCCATCTCGTGGGCGATCTCCTGCGCGTTGACGGCCGTCACCCGCCGGTCGCTCATGTGCTGCAGCAGACCGACCAGAAACGCGGCGACGAACGGCTCCGCCGGGTATTTGGCGAGCTCGCCTTCGAGCGTCAGCGAGAACGAGGGCAGCGTGGCGCGCGCGGCGATCTGCGGGTAGAGGCTGCCCAGCACGTAAGCGAGATCGACGAACGGGCGCACCTCGTCGGCCGGCGCGACGGGCGCGTTGACGGCGGCCACGGGCGGGCGCCCGCCCAGCACGGCGAGCACGTCACGCGCGAGATCCGTCGCGATGCGCGCCAGCGCCTCGTGCGTCGAGCCACCCAGGTGCGGCGTCGCCACCACGTTGGGATGGGCGTGCAGCTTGCGTGCGGTGCCTCCCTCCGGCGGCGGCTCGTCGCGCACGACGTCGATCGCGGCGCCGGCCAAGTGGCCCGAGTCCAGCGCCGCGAACAGCGCCTCCTCTACCACCAGTCCGCCGCGCGCGCAGTTGATCAGGCGCGCGCCACGCTTCATCAACGCCAGCTCGCGCGTCCCGAGCATGTCCTGCGTCTGCCGCGTGCGCGGTGCGTGCAGGCTGACGAAGTCGGCGTTGCGCAGCAGCGTCTCCAGATCCACCAGCTTGGCGCCCAGCGCCTCGGCGCGCGCCTGGCTGACGAAGGGATCGTAGGCCAGCACGTGCATGCCGAAGGCGCGTGCCCGTGTGCAGACATTGGAGCCGACGCGGCCGATGCCGATGATGCCAATCGTCTTGCCGGCCAGCTCCGTGCCGACCAGATCGCGACGGCTCCACTCGCCGCGCTGCAGACGCTGGTGTGCTCGCGTGGTGTGACGCACCAGGTTGAGCATCAGCGCGAAGGTCTGCTCCGTGGCCGCGAGCGTATTGCCGCCCGGGGTGTTGAGCACCACGATGCCGCGCTTGGTGGCGGCGCCCAGATCGATCGCGTCGACGCCGACGCCGGCTCGCCCCACCACGGCCAGCCGTGGCCCCGCGGCCAGCAGCTCATCGTCGACGCGTGTCTCGCTGCGCACGATGAGCGCGTCGGCGTCCTCCAGGAGCGCCAGCAGCGCGGCGCGTGGACGGCCGACCGCGTCGACGATGTCGGCGCCGCCGTCGCGGAGCACGCTCATGCCATCGGGCACGAAGCTCTCGGCGACGACGATGCGTGGGTGAGAGGGCTGTTGAGGGCGTTGACGTACTTGCATGCTCGTGCTTCGGCTGTTGGGAGCCCTTGCGTTTCTCGTACCACTCGGGCTGTACCTTGCCTCGTGTGGGGGATACCCCGCTTTCTGGGACACCGGGGAGCTGCAGACGGTTCCATACATCCTGGGTATCGCCCATCCCACGGGATTTCCGTTCTTCACGCTGGTGGGATGGGCGGTCACGCACGGGATGCCGTTCAATTCGGTGGCGTGGCGCATGAACGCGATGTGCGCGCTAGCGATGGCCGGCGCGTCGTGGATGGCATTTCGGGTGGCGGTGCGTCTGGGCGCGCTGCCGGCCGCGGCGCTGCTCGGTGCGCTCTGGTTTGCGTGCGGCCAGGTGGTGTGGACGCGGGCCGTGCACGCCGACGTTCACGACGTGGCGCTGCTGCTGGCGACGCTTGCCCTGGCCTGCGCGCTGGAGTATCACCTCGACGGCGCGCCGTCCATGCTGGTATGGAGCACGCTCTGGCTGGGCTTGGGCCTGGCCAACCATCCGATCGCGCTATGGCTTTTGCCGGGTCTGCTGGTGCTGGTCTTCGCGCGCGGTCGCATGCCCTCGCTGCGCACGGCGGCGGCGTGTTGCGCGGTGATCGCCGCGGCGCTGGCGCTCTACGGCTATCTGCCGATCCGCTCGGCGATCGTCACCGCCCGCGGACTCGATCCGGCGCGCGGGCTGGCGGGATTGGGCGACGGCGGCTTTCTCTGGAACTACAACCATCCCGCCACGTGGCACGGCTTTCTGGCCGAGGTCTCGGGGAGCCAGTTCGGTGCCGGCGACGCCGCGGCGGCGGCGTTGAACCTCGCCGCCTATCCCGCCTATGCGAGCTATTGGTATGCGCAGGCCCTCCCCGAGTTCGGCGCGCTTGCGCTGCTGCTGGCCCTGATCGGCGTGGGGCTGCTGGCGTACCGCGACCGGCGCGCCGCGTTGGGTCTGGTGGTCGCCGCAGGCGCGGCGATCCCCTTTGCCGTGGCCTACCGAAACGTTGAAGGCGACGTGGCGCGCTACTTCCTACTCTCGTTCTGGATGCTGGGCGTGGCGATCGCGCTCTGGATCCCGGCCGGATGGTTCGCGCGCGGCACCACTGGCGAGCGGACGATCGCCTGGGCGACGCTGGCCTTCACGGCGCTCTACGCCGCGGCGGCGCTTCGCGGCAACGC
>JAGWST010000146.1 GCA_028869325.1 bacterium
CGCGTCGCTGTGATCGATGATGTATGCGATCGCATCGTTGCCAAGCCGCGGATTGATGGGCACGGCAATAGCACCGCTGCGCATGATCCCGAGTGAGGTCTCGATGTAGCGGTAGTCGTTGTCGAAGAGCAGCGCTACCCGGTCGCCGCGGGCGATCCCGCGGCTCAGCAGCCCGTTGGCGACGCGATTCGCCTGCTGCTCGAGGTCACGATAGGTGACCTCAACATCGCCCTGATAGATCGCGACCTTCTCCGGACTACGCTGCAGCGCCGCGTCGAAGATGTAGCCCAATCCACCGCGCGTGCGCGGGCTCATCGCTTGGCGCCGGCACGGCGCGCCTTGCGCCGCGGGCTCGAGGTGACTGGGGCCGCGCTAGAGCGCCGTCCCGCCGGCTGGCTCGGCGCGATCGCAATGTTCGCCGAGAGCAGGGAGGGGCTCGAAAGCAGCGCATCCAGCACCATCTTCTGCGATGCCTGGCACTGCGCGAGCGCGATCTCTCGCGCGCTGGCGGCGTCGCCGCGCATGATTGCATCGACCAGGCTCTCGTGCTCGTGCACGATCTCTTGCGTCCGCGACGTCAGTGCCAGACCCAGGTGAAAGATACGCTCCAGCTCGTGCAGCAACCGCTCCAGCGTACGCGCGAGCCGCCGGTTCCCGGATGCCTCCGCGATGGTCACGTGGAACTCCGTGTTGGCCCGCAGAAAGCGCGAGATGCTCGCACGGTCATGCGGCTCGTAGTCGACGCGGCAGAGAGCATCCAGACTCCGCAGTTGGTGCGGGTCTTTCATCGCCTGCGCCGCCTGACTCGCGGCCTCGCACTCCAAGATCGCGCGCAGTGCCATCAGCTCCTTGACATCACGTAGGGTGACCGGCGCGGCACGGTAGCCGGATCGAGCGAGCACCTCCACCAACCCCTCTCGCTGCAGTCTCATGAGCGCCTCGCGCACGGGCGTCTTTCCCAGGCCCAGTTCCGCAGCCATCTTGCTCTCTGTGAAGACGGCACCCGGCGGGATATCCAGGCGAATAAGGCGGCGCTTGATTGCGGCGTAGGCGCGGTCGGTTAGGGTCGACGGCTGAGGTGACATATTCTTCTTGACCTTGTAGTATATTGGAAGCAGCTTGTCAATATATCTCCGGCGTGGCGCGGCTGCCACGAGCGCGATTTCCCGATAAGAAACGATCGGGGCACGCCGGCGACCCTTCGGAGGCATCGAGATGCGGCCTTGCAAGGACCAGAGCCCGGCACTCACGGAGCTCGCTGAGGTGATCCGCCGGAGCCTTGCCGGCGCGGCGAGCGCGCAGGCGTCATCCGAGCGCGTCGCCGCGATCCTGCCGCGTTTCCTAGCCAAGCCCAATCTGCTCCTCGAGCGGCAGCGGACTACCGATCCGGCTCGATACCTGCAGCACGTCGCGCACGTGGAGCCGGACGGCAGCTTCTCCATCGTGGCGCTGGCCTGGCTGCCGGGGCAGGAGACGCCGATCCACGATCACGTCTGCTGGTGCGCGGTCGGCGTCTACGAAGGGACGGAAGACGAGACCCGCTATCGCCTTTCTCGGCGCGAGGATCGCTCCTTTCGCCTCATGGAGTGCGGGCGCACGCAGCACCCGGCGGGGTCGGCGCTGGCGTGCCTGCCGGGCGACGACATTCATCGCGTCGCCAATCATGGCGACGGCCTCGCCATCTCGATTCATGTCTATGGTGCCGACATCTCCGCGCTCGGCAGCAGCATCTACCGCTGCTACAACGAGGCTACGGCGCCCCGGGCTCGATCAAGCGCATAGAGCCCTCCGAGTAGCGGGCCCCGGCCACCGCGTGACGAGCTAACGCCGCCTCGATCGCCGCGAGCTCGTCCGCGCTCAGCCGCACCTCCGCCGCGGCACAGTTCTCGCGCAGATAGCGCCGGCGCTTGGTGCCGGGAATGGGAACGATCTCCTCGCCCTGTGCGAGAAGCCAGGCCAGAGCCAGTTGCGCGGCGGTGCAGCCGTTGGCGCGAGCGATCTCCTCCAGCAGCTCGACGAGTCGCCTGTTGCGCTCGAAGTTCTCCGCTTGGAAGCGCGGATTCGTGCGGCGGTAGTCGTCGTCGGGGATATCGCGCACATCGGTGAGCGCTCCGCTGAGAAATCCGCGCCCAAGGGGGCTGTATGGGACCAGGCCGATCCCAAGCTCGCGGCAGACGGCCAGAATCATCTCGGCGGGCTGCCGCGTCCACAGCGAGTACTCCACCTGCACGGCAGCGATCGGGTGCACCGCTTGCGCGCGCCGGATCGTCTCCGGGCCCGTCTCGCAGAGCCCTATCCAGCGCACCTTACCGTCGCGCACCAGACCGGCCATCGCGCCAACCGTCTCCTCAATGGGCACGCGCGGGTCGACGCGGTGAAGATAGTAGAGATCGATGCAGTCGACGCCAAGCCGGCGAAGGCTAGCTTCGCAGGCGCGGCGCACGTACTCCGGTGAGCCGTCGACTCCGCCGAAGCCTCCGGCAGAGCTCGGCAGCAATCCGAACTTCGTGGCCAGCACCACCCTACCGCGCCAACCGTGAAGGCCTTTCCCGACCAGCTCTTCGTTGCTGCCGGCCCCATAGACGTCCGCGGTGTCGAAGAGCGTCACGCCCAGCTCCAGGGCCAGCCGCAGCGTGGCCAGCGACTCCTCTTCATCGCGACCGCCGTAGTAGTCGGACATCCCCAAGCAGCCCAGTCCCAGGGCGGATACCGTCGGTCCATCCCGCCCAAGGAGACGCTCAGCCGTCATCTCATGTCCCTGGCCACATAGGCCCTTGGCTTCGTGGTCGCGCCGCCAACTCTTTGGTGCACGTAGCCCGTTATGGGCCGCTAGCGTCTGGCAAGGGCGGGAGCGATGATCGTGACCTGGCGCGCCTTCGGATCGAGTCGAATCCATTGGTGATTCTGCAGCACGGTGAAGATGGTCTCGTCAACTCCGGCAACGATCGGTATCTCAGCGGCGGCCGCGCCCTGTACCATGACGGGGTTGACCTTGCCGAAGACCAGGCCGGCGAAGCCGACCCCGCGACCGCGCATCATGAGGAACGCCCATCCGCCGGCGATGCCGCCTTGGACGCCTGGGCAGACAAGAATCTTTCCCGCGATAGATTCCCCGAACAGCGGGTGGGCGCGCCGTGAGATCGTGCCATTCGCCCGATCGAGATCGTAGCGCGGGCTAAAGGGCTGCATCGAGACCAGCGCTGGGGCCTCGACGATCTCACCCAGGCCGTGCCGACACTCGAACAGCTGGCCCTTCATGCTAGTCTCCCCGTAACGGCCGTCTCCACGCAGTCTTCAGTCCGTCGCAGGATCGGCTCGTAGCCATGCGCCTTGATGATATTCACGAGCTTCGCCGAGTTCGTCACCACCCGGCTCCAGCCGAAGCGGCGCCTCATTTCGGCAGGATCCATGATATACCAACACACTCCCTGCATCACCAGCGCGCCCGCCGACTGCAGCCGCTGAAGCGTTCCGGTCGCTTCGGCGGCGGCTCTATTCATCGCGTTCGTCGTGATGAGCACCGTCGAATCCCCGTGCGCCTTGCGCCCCGAAAAGAGCCCCGCGATGCGATCCAGCTCGGAGAGCGAGAGTTGCGGAGCGGTAAAGACGACGAGGTTGACCTCCGTCCCGCGCGGCGTATCCGTGGCATACACCGCATCGATATCGGCCTTGGTCACCGTGAACGTGTCGGTGAGCACGCGCTTGCGGTTTGCCGCCTCAAAGCTCGGCGCCTCAGGGGTAACGCCTAGGACATGGAACATGGCGAGTGATCCGTGGCTCGCGAGGCTCGCGCCCAAGTGTTTGAGGGCATCGGGCGATGGGCTGTTCCCGCCGACGTCGAGCAACGGCACGGACCAGTAATCGCGGACACGCTCGCCGACGACCGCCCCAACGGCCCCCCAATCCGCGACGTCCGGCAGATCCGCTTCGATCACGCAGCGAGCGCTCGCGCGCCGGTGCATATCGAGATGAAACCCATACGCGGGCGTCCGGCCGGTGATCGCGGCGGCGATCGCCGCCGGGCCGGATTCATAGTTCGTTCGCGCCCCGAGCACGGAGTTTGCGTATGCCACGGTCCCGGTATCACCCCACGCCACGTGTTCGTTGAACCGTGGTGTGTACACGGACTGGTAGTTGATGCACGTATCGACGAGCGATACTCCCAAGGTGCCGAGCAGCCGCCGCACGCCCTTTTCATGCTCGATGAGCTCTTGCGACTGGCGTAGCCGGCCTGCGAATTCGTATTCGACGCACTGCGCGTTACGAGTCGTGGTGACCGAGACGTGAGCACCGCTCTCTACCAACGCCGCCAAGTATCGATGGCCGGCGTCGCCCATGACCTCGTAGTCGCCCGACATATGAACGTTGGAGACTTGGACGAATCGCTCCGCGTCGAAGAACTCTCCGACAGCCACTTGTTGTTGAAGCGCGACGCGGGCGGCATCACCGCGCCCACCTTGCAGCATCTCTCGTTCTTCAGCGTTCAGTTGCACGACATTCATCCTTGTGATGGGCGGCTCGTTCGGCGCCGCCCTCTGGTCTGATTGGCAGCGCTAGCCCGATTGCACGGCGACCGCTCTCGCGCGTGCCTTGACGCCTGCGGCCTCCTCGACCAGCGTGGTGAACGAGCCCCAATCCGCGTCGGCAAGGCCGCGGCCCATCGCGAGCGCATAGAGCTCCCTCACGAGCGCCGCAACCGGCATCGGGACGCCAAGCTCCGTGGCGAGTGAGGCGGCAAGCCCCGCATCCTTGTGCATCAATCGAACCTTGAAGCCGGGCTCGAAGTTGCCCTTGAAGACACGGTTCCGAAACGTGTTCTCCAACTGCCAGTTGGCCGCGCCCGTACCCTTGAGCACGTCCGCGATGACCTCGACATCGACGCCGGCCTTCACACCCAGCACGACGGCCTCCGCGACCGCAACGAGAATTCCCCCCGACACCACGTTGTTGACGATCTTCACCACTTCGCCACTGCCCACGCCGCCGCAGTGGTGGATGGTCGTCCCCATCGTGGAGAGCAGGTCTCGGCACTCCTCCAGGGTCGCGGCGTCGCCGCCGACCATGATCGTGAGCGTTCCATCCGCAGCCGCGGCGGAGCTCTTCCCGACCGGTGCATCGATGATGCGCAGCCCTCGCTCCACAGCGCTGCGTGCAAACCGTTTGGTCGCCGACGGCTCAATGGTAGACATCTCGATATGAATGCCGCCGGATTTCAGGCCGGCATACACACCGTCGGGACCCATGA
>JAGWST010000147.1 GCA_028869325.1 bacterium
CACCGGGGCCAGGCGCAACGGTGACCATGGCCAGCCTCTCACCCGTTCCACGCGAGACTCCCGCGCTGCACCCCGCCGGCGAGACGATCGTGGCGTTGGCCACGCCCCCCGGGCGCGGCGCCATCGCGATCGTGCGCTGCTCGGGGGCCGACGCGCCGGCGATCGCGGCACGCCTCTTCCGCCCCGTCTCCGCGGGGGCGCTGGAGAGCCGCGTGGTACGCTTCGGCCGCGTGGTCGATCCCAACGGGCGCACCATCGATCAGGGGATGGCGCTCTACCTCGCCGCCCCGGCGACGCCCACGGGTGAGGACATTCTGGAGCTCCACCTGCACGGCAGCCCGGTGGTGGTGCGGGAGACACTGGCTGCCGCGATGGCGGCCGGCGCCCGCATGGCGCTGCCCGGCGAGTTCACGCGGCGCGCCTTCCTGAACGGCAAGATCGATCTCTCGCAGGCCGAGGCCGTGGCCGATCTCATCGAGGCGGAGCACCGTGGCGCGGCGCGGGCCGCCGAGGCACGGCTCGACGGCACCCTGCGCGAGGGTGTGCGCGCGCTGCGCGACCCGTTGGACGCCGCGCTCGAAGAGCTGGCCGCATCCATCGATTTTCCCGACGAGGTGCCGGCACCCAACGTCGCGACGCTCGAGGCGCTGCTGCAGGCGCTGCGCGGGGGCGCCGCCGAGCTGCGCGCGACGTGGGAGATGGGGCGGCTGTTGCGAGAGGGGCTCTCCGTCGCGATCGTCGGCCCGCCGAATGCGGGGAAGTCGTCGCTCTTGAACGCGCTGTTGGGCGAGGAGCGCGCGCTGGTCAGCCCGCAGGCCGGAACCACGCGCGACACGCTCGACGGCCAGACGGTGATCGACGGTGTGCTGCTGCGGTTGATCGATACCGCCGGTCTACGAGAGGCGCACGAGGCCGTGGAGGCCGCAGGCATCGCGCGCGCGCGTCGCGCCGCCGCCGAGGCGAGCCTCCTGATCGTGGTTCTCGATGGCTCCGCCGCGCTTGGCGCGGACGAGCACGAGGTGCTCGAGCGCACGCGTGGGCGGCGCCGCCTTCTGCTCTTCAACAAGGCCGACGCCGGCGACGCGGGCTGGCGCCAATGGCTCGCACTCCCGGAGGCGGCCGCGAGCCAGACCACGCTCTTCGGCAGCGTTCTGCGCGCGGCCGACGTGGAGCGAGTGAGACGCGCCATCGCGTCGTTGGGCTGGGACGACGAGACGCCCGACCCGGCGCGGCCGCATCTCGCCAGCGCATGGCAGGCGCAGGCCGTCGAGGGCGCTATCGCCGCGCTCGATCGCGCGCTGGAGACGCTGCGCGCGGGCTACCCTGCCGACGTCTGCGTCGGCGACTTGCTCCAGGCCAGCGCGGCCCTCGGGCAACTGAGCGGCGAACGCGTCACCGAGCAGCTGCTGGAGGCCATCTTCGCGCGCTTCTGCATCGGCAAGTAGTGGTGTCATCGCGGCGTGAGCTCTCCCTGCCGGGGCTCTCGCGGCGCCTTGGCGCCCTCGAGGTCCCGTGTGCCTCGCCGGGGCTCTCGCGGCGCCTTGGCGCCCTCGAGGTCCCGTGTGCCTCGTCCCGGCAAGGAGCGTGTGTGCATGCGGCCACCGCCCTGTGCCGGAGGCGCGTGCGTCAGCAGCCGAAGAGCGGGCCGCGGAAGACCAGCACGACACGGTTGCGCCGCAGCTTGTAGATGTCGTAGCTGGCGGCGGTATCGTACTGATTGCGAATGATCACTTCGTCCGTGCCGTCGCCGTCGATATCGGCGGTGCCGAAGAAGTTCGGCCCGGCGCGGGAGCCCGCGGCGGCGACCTCCGTATTGATGCCCAGCACCACGGGCCGGCCGCCATGGTAGCTCAGCCACGCGTACGAGACCAGCGCACGGTTCATATCGAGCGTACGGGCGAAGATCACAGGAACGCCGTCGTGGCTCGCATCGAAGGCGTTGAGCGCTTGGATCTCGATCTGCGTGCGCTCGTCGCTGACTTTGATGTGGTCGCGCGCCAGCGCCCGGGCGACGGCGAGACGCACGTCTTCGGCGTACCTGGCGCGGTCGCCGCGGAGCGGCGGGGAGGCCTTCGGCGCACGATAGGCGGTGACCGCAACGCCGCCGCGCCAGGTTGATGTCGCGCCGTAGGGCATCACGCCCGGGACGGCGTCAAACGTTGCGCGCGTGGTGCGCGTGCGCAGGAAGACGTCGCGCGAGCACGAGGAGTTCTTCGCGCCAGCGAGCGGCCTGCCGCCGTGAACGCGCGCCAGCGCGCGCCCGTCCGCGAGCAGCGTGAAATCGTGTATCCACTCCACCGGGGACGACGTGGGTGGATCGTGACGAATGTCGACCGAGGCGTCGCGATAGCGGCCGCGATCGTAGACCGCGATCGGATAGATATCGACCATCACGCGGCCATCGTTGGCGTTGACGCGATACTCGACGGCCGCGACGAGGTTCTTCTCCTGCCCACCTGTCGCTGCGCCCGAGCTTGCGAGACCGGTGAGGGCGAGCGTCGCGACGAACGCGAACAGCACACGCCTCGCTGCGAGCGCGGCGGCATGGTTGAAGCCCATGGCGCCCTGTTCGGCGGCTGGCCTGCCATATGCTCCCAATTCTCGCAGGTGCTACAATGATTCGCGGTATGCACAGCGATGATGCGGCGGTGATCGTCGTCGGGGGCGGCCACGCCGGCGCGGAGGCCGCGCTGGCGGCCGCGCGCATGGGCGTCGGGGCGATCTTGGTGACGGGGGATCCGCGCACGATCTGCGCCATGCCGTGCAATCCCTCGATCGGCGGCTCCGCAAAGGGTCAACTGGTGCGCGAGATCGACGCGCTGGGCGGTGAGATGGCGGTCGCCATCGACGACACCGCCCTGCATGTTCGCTTTCTGAACGAGAGCCGCGGGCCGGCGGTACGCGCTCTGCGCGCGCAGGCCGACAAGCTCGCCTACGCCGCTCGCATGGGCACGGCGGTGGCTGCGCAGCGCGGGCTCGACCTGGTGCAGGGCATGGTGACCCGGCTGATCGTCTCGGCGGGCGCCGTGCGCGGCGTCGAGACGGCCGACGGGCGGCGGCTTCACGCGCCCAACGTGGTGCTCGCCAGCGGCACGTTCCTCGGAGGAAGGATCTACCGCGGCGACCATGTGGAGGCCGCGGGCCGGCTTGGCGAGGCGCCGGCGGCCGGACTCTCCGAGGCGCTCGCGCGGCTGGGCTTCATGATGGGGCGGCTGAAGACGGGGACGCCGCCGCGCGTGGATATCGGCACGGTAGACCTTACGCGCGCCCAACGCCAGGATCCAAGCCCCATTCCGCTGATGTTCTCTTACCGCAGCCGGCCGCGCTTCGCGGGGCCGCAACTGCCGTGCTGGATCGTCAACAGCAACGAGCGCACGCACGCGCTGGTGCGCGAGAACCTCCATCGGTCGCCGCTCTACGGCCTCGATCTGATCAAGGGCATCGGACCGCGCTACTGTCCCTCGATCGAGGACAAAGTCGTCAAGTTCGCCCACAACCCCACGCACCAGGTCTTTCTAGAGCCCGAGGGCTGGGAGACCAGCTCGCTCTACGTCGGCGGCTTCTCGACCTCACTGCCGGCCGAGATTCAGCTGGAGATGCTGCGCACGCTGCCGGGGCTGGAGGCCTGCGAGATGCTGCGCCCCGGTTACGCCGTGGAGTACGATTTCGTCCAGCCGACCGAGCTGGACTCCAGCCTGGAGGCGCGGCGCGTGGCCGGCCTCTTTCACTGCGGCCAGTTGAACGGCACCTCGGGCTACGAAGAGGCGGCGGCCCAAGGGCTGCTGGCCGGTGTGAACGCGGCGCGCCGCGCGCAAGGGCGCGATGCGGTACGCTTGCAGCGGGCAGAATCGTATATCGGGACGATGATCGACGATCTGACCGCAAAGGGCGTGGACGAGCCCTACCGCATGCTGACCTCGCGCGCCGAGCACCGCCTCGTCTTGCGGCACGACAACGCGGATGAGCGCCTTTCGCCTTTGGGACATGAGATCGGCCTCTTGCCAGCAGAAGCCTACGCGGCCTTTCGCGAGCGCCGTGCCGCGATCGCGGGCGAACGCCGGCGCTTGGAGCGGCTGCGTGCCCCGGAGGGCGAGAGCTATGCCGCGTTGCTGCGCAGGCCTGGGGCCTCCTATGCGCGGCTGCCCGCGCTGCCGGAGCCGCTGCCCGCCGAGCTGGGCGAGCGCGTGGCCATCGAGATCGCGTACGAAGGCTACATCCGGCGCCAGCGCGAGCAGATCGCTCGCGCCGCGGCCGGCGAGGCGACCGAGATCCCGCCCGATCTCTCGTTTGAGCCGCTGCGAGCGCTCTCGCTCGAGGCACGCGAGAAGCTCGCCCGGCACCGGCCGCGGACGTTGGGCCAGGCCGGGCGGATTCCGGGCGTCACCGCGGCCGATATCGCCGTGCTCTCGGTCTATCTCAAGGCGGCCGCCGCGTCGTGAGCCTGGGGTCTGCCGATGCCGAGCGCGCACGGCTCGGCGAGTTCGTGGCGCTGCTGCTCGAAGCCAACCGGCACGTGAAC
>JAGWST010000148.1 GCA_028869325.1 bacterium
ATACCGCCTATGTCGCGATGCTGGGCGCCTGCGGCGACTGCGCGATGTCGCGACAGACGCTCAAAGCGGGAATCGAGCGCGTGATCAAGGCACGCTGCCCGGAGATCCGCACCGTCGAGCAGATCTGACGCCCGGCTAGGAGCACATCCTAATGCATGTGGCTTCCCGCCGAGATGGATGCCGTGCGCAGCGCCCCCTGTTGCAGCCCCCACTTGGCCAGGATGCGATCGTACTCGCCGTCCGCGATGATGGCCTTCAACGCCGCCTGTAGCGCGTCGCGCAGCTGGCGGTCATCTTTGCGCAGACCGATGCCGTAGGGCGCGTTCTCGAACTGCTTACCCGCCACGTCGAAGTCTCTGCCGCCGCCCTCGGTTCGCGCATCGTACGCGGCCACCGGGAAGTCCGCGATGTGCGCCGCCGAGCGCCCGAGCTTCAACTGCTCCAGCGCGTCGGTATCGGTGGCAAACGCCAAGATGGTGATGGGCCCCTTGCGCTCGGCCACGCAGCGCTGCGACTGCTGCTTCAGGTAGGTGACCTGCGCCGTGCCTTGCTCCGCATCGGCGGTCTTCCCGCAGAGATCGGCAATCGTGTGGATCCGGTTCGGATTCCCCTTGCGCACCAAGATGCCGCTGCCGGCCATGAAGTAGTCGATCAAGTCGATGCGCCGCTCGCGCTCGGCCGTGTCGTTCATCGCCGAGAAGATGATGTCGAAGCGCTTGGCCAAGAGCGCCGGAATGATGCCGTCAAAGGTGGCGTTGACAAACGCGAAGCGAACGCCCAGCTTCGCACCCATCGCCGTGGCGAGATCGTAGTCCAGCCCCTGCACCTCGTGCGTACCCTCTTTGTAAAACTCGACGGGGGCGTACGAGATGTCGGAGCCGACCTCGACGACGCCCGCCGCAGCGATGCGCGCCGGCAAGAGATGCTTGAGACTGCCGGCGGTGCCGGGGCTCGAGGCCCCCATCGCCGTCGCAACAACGAGCAGCCCCAGCAAGGATGCGAGTAAACGAGGCGTCATGACTCCTTCCTTTCTCTCTATCAGCGTTGGCCGGCGAGGATCTCTTGCAGCCGGGCATGCGGCAACGCGTAGACCGTGTGTCCATCGCGCCCCGTCATCGTTCGCGCCGCGAGCAGCGCGTTGAGGATCGCCTCCTCTGTGGCGTCCTCGGTGGCCGTGAAGACCGGGTCGATATGGTAGCGCGAGAGCACGGTCATCGCGTAGGTCGCCGCCTGCGGGTAGTGCGGCACCACGTTCGCCGTCGAGAAGGCGATCACCAGGTCGCCGCTGCTCGGCATCGAGGTCGCCCCCGTGCGGGCGAGGCCGAGAGCGGCGCGGCGGGCCACGGAGAGCAGCTCCGCGTGGTCGAGCGGGGCGTCGGTCGCGACGACGATGATGACCGAGCCGTCCGGGGTCTTGTGCTGCGGCATCAGATCCGTGATCGCGCGCCCCACGTGCGTGCCGTCGACCAGCAGCTGCGGACGGCGCGCCATGTTGGCATTGACGAGCACTCCCACGGTATAGCCTCCCGCCGCGGCGGGCAGCACGCGCGACGCCGTTCCGATACCCGCCTTGAACTGGAAGGCGATCATCCCAGTGCCGGCGCCAACGCCGCCTTGTTGCG
>JAGWST010000011.1 GCA_028869325.1 bacterium
GCCGGCGGCGAAGCCGTCGAAGCCGGGATAGGCGTAGCCGTTCTCAGCCACGTGCCGGTCGAAGGCGATGCCCAGCCGGCCGTTGCCGACGGCCGCGCGCAGGTCGCGATCGCCGTACGAGCCGCTCGACGCGGCGACGTAGGTGCCGCGCGGGACATCCGTGATGATGTTCACGACGCCGCCCACGGCACTGGTGCCGTAGAGCGTGGAGAGACCGCCCTCCACCACCTCGATGCGTGAGACACCGGCGGTGGAGAGCGCTCCCAGGTCGATCGTACCGTTGGAGGCGGCGTTGATCGGCGTGCCGTCGATCAGGATCAGATTCTGCGCGGAGCTATCGATGGCGCCGCGAATGCCGGCGGTGGTCTGCGAGCCGAAGCCGCCGTACGAGATGAAGGTCATGCCGGGGACGCCGCGCAGCGCGGCGGCGATCGTCTGCGCGCCGTGCGCCTCGATCTGCGCGCGCGTCACCACGAAGGTCGGGCGGCTGGTCGTGTCGAGCGGCTCGCTGCGGCGATCGGAGGTCACGATGGTCTCGATGACCTTCAGCGGCGTCGAGGAGGGAGTCGGCGTGGGGGCGGCCGCGAAGGCGGCGGCCAAGATGAGCGGATGCATACGTCTTTCCTTTGCGCGAGGAATGCGTGCGATGAGCCCCCGCGTGGTATCCTGACTTGCGGATCGACGTCCGTTGCCGCGGCCTTCCCGCGCCCCCGGCGCAGTGGCGATGCGGCGACTCCCCGCTTACAGTGGCGCGACCGTCTCGGCATTGCACCGAGTTCCCACGCTTCGGGCCAACGCCGCCTGTTCGTGACGCAGGCCGTGCCTCCTTTCGCGTGCAACAGAGTGCGCGATGATGCGACTGGCAGTCATCGCGGCTCTCCTGGTGCTTGCGTGCGGCGGCTGCGCGCACCAGCCGCCGCCCAACCTCTACGCGGACGAACAGCGCAAGCGCATCGTCTCGCTGGCACCCTCGCTGACGGAGGATCTGTTTGCGATCGGCGCCGGCGGACAGGTCGTCGGCACCTCGGCGTACTCTACCTATCCGCCGGCAGCGCGCAAGCTACCGGTGGTCGATGCCGCGAGTTGGATTAACGTGGAGCGGATCGTCGGCATGCACCCCGATTTCGTGGTGGGGCTCGCCTCGGACGCGGCGCGCACGCGCACGCTGGTGCGCGCCAAGATTCCCGCCTTTCTGATGAAAGACGACGGCTACCAGGATATCTACGCCAATCTCGACGAGCTTGGCGTGCTCACCGGGCGTCTCGACGCGGCGGGCAAGGTGGTGCAACGCGTGCGCGCGCGGGTCGAGGAGCTGAAGCGGCGGAGTGCCGCCTTCCACGTCCATCCGCGCCTCTTCTTCGTGCTGGACGTCGCGCCGATCTTTACGGTGGGAAGAGGCTCGTATCTCGATACGCTGATGACGATGGCAGGGGGAGTCAACCTGGTGACCAGCACGATCGCCTATCCCAACTTCTCCGCCGAGCGCCTCCTGGCGGAGCAGCCCGATGCGCTGATCGTGGCAAACGACGTGCGGCTCAAGCCGCTGCTCTCGCACGCACCGTGGAGCGAGCTGCGCGCGGTGCGCGAGGGACGCGTCTACACCGTGCCGCCGAACCTAGGCTTGGAGGTCCCCGGACCACGCGTCACCGATGGTCTGGCGTGGCTCGTGGGCGTGGTGGAGAGGCTGCAGCGATGAGAGTCCTCTTGGTGCGCCACGGCATCACGGAGTGGAATGCCGGGCGCCGCTTTCAAGGGCAGACCGATGTCGATCTCTCGCTGTTGGGGCGCGCGCAGGCGCGCGCGCTGGGCAAGCGGCTGTGTGACGAGCGTTTCGCCTGCTGCGTCTCTAGCGATCTGCGCCGCGCCCGCGAGACGGCGGAGGTGATGCTGGCAGAGATGTCCTCGCCGCCCAAACTGCGCCTGGAGCCCGATCTGCGCGAGATGCACTTCGGACAATGGGAGGGGCTGACGTTCGACGAGGTCTCCGCGCGCTGGCCGGACGAGGCGGCCAACTTTCGCCGTCACACGCTCTTGGCACCGCCGGAAGGCGAGCGGTGGAGCGAGTTCGACGCGAGAGTCAGCGGTGCGTTCGAGCGTGCGCGGAGCGAAGTCTCGGCGAACGATGCGCTGCTCTTCGTGGTGCACGGGGGCGTGATCCATGCATTGGTGCGGCGGCTCTTGGGCTTCGGCGATCGGCCGGCGCCGATTCACGTCGATCCGGCCGGCATCACCGAGCTGGAGGTCGACGGAGCGTCGGCCTGGATGCGCCTGCTCAACGACCGCTGCCATCTCGACGGTCTGCTGCCTCCATTGCTGCCTTGATATTGGAGGGGGCGAGTGGTGAAGCGAAGCGGAATGAGTGAAAGCCGGGGCGAGTGCCCCGGAAGAGTCAAACTGTCGGGGCCCCCGCGATTGAAGCGAAGCGGAATGAGTGGGGAATGAAGAAGTTTGTCTTGGTGCTCGGCGGCGCGCGTAGCGGCAAGAGCGAGTTCGCGGAGAAGCTGGCGGCCTCCATCGGCGGCGGCGTGGTCTTCGTTGCGACGGGCTCGCCGGTGGACGAAGCGCTGCGCCTGCGCATCCAGCGCAACCGCGAGCGGCGCCCACAGGCTTGGCGCACGCTGGAGATCGGTACCAGCCTGGGCCGCGCGCTGGCCAAGGATGCGGCGGCGGAGCCCATCGTGCTGGTGGACTCGCTCTCGGGTGCCATCGCCAACGTGGTGATGCGGGCGCGAACGCGAGAGAAGCTTGCCGAGCGCGCCGATCCCGACGTGGAGCAGAAGGTCGACGCCGAGGTCGCCGGACTGCTCAACTGGTACTCGCGTGGCGACAAGACGATGATCGTCGTGAGCGACGAGCTCTCGATGGGCGCGCCCAGCGAGCTGGCCAGCGCGGGCGCCTACGCCGAACTCAACGGCCAGACCAATCGCCGCCTGGCCGAGGTGGCCGACGAGGTCTTTCTGATGATCGCGGGCATCCCCCTCAATCTCAAGCAGTCGCCCAAGGGCCTGCTGTAGGAGCCTCTCTGTTGGCGATGGATCAGACGCGGGAGCTGCGGCCCTACTCCACCGGTCCCATAGCGACGCGGGCGCTGGTGGTGGCCGTCGACCTCGACCGGCCCGAGCGGCCCTTGGCGCCGGAGCTCGAGGAGTTTCTGGCGCTCATCGATGCGGCCGGGGCGCAGCGGGCGGAGGTGGTGGTGCA
>JAGWST010000149.1 GCA_028869325.1 bacterium
ACCTCCGCCGCCCGGCCGGTCCGCGCCCGTGCGAGATTCGGACGTACGTGCGCGACACGGGCGAGATCATGAACGATCTCTCGACGAGCCTCTTCGTCGACGGTGAGTTCTTCGGCACCATCCGTCTCGGCTACGATCCCGCGCTCGGTTAGCCTTCTTCCTTGATGGCTTCGACGTCGATGATGATGTCGATCCCCCGGCTGACGACGATACCGCCGTTGGGCAGCTCGCTGTTCCAGTTTACGCCGAAGTCGTAGCGGTCGATGCGCGTTCGCGCGGTGAACCCGGCCCGCGTCTTCGGCCCTTTGTCGACGCCGTCTTCCCACCACGGCGTCTGCCACGAGCCGAGGTATCGTACCGCGAGGGTCACGGGTCGCGTGACGTCCCTGATCGTGAGGTCGCCGGCTACCTCATAGTTGAAAGGGCCGACCTCCACCGCGCTTGTGCTCCTGAACCGGATCGCCGGGAAACGCGTGCAGTGTAAGAAGTCCGCGCTGCGAAGATGGTCGTCGCGTGCCGGCTCGCCGGTCCAGCACGTGGCAGCGTCGATGGAGGTCTCGACGGCGAGGTCCGTTGGGTGATCCGGATCGAATTCGAGCTGTCCGTGTACGCCCTTGAAAGAGCCGCGGACCCACGTCACCATCATGTGCCGAGCGCGAAACTCCGCCGCGCTATGGCCGGGCTCGAAGAACCATCTCATGGCCGGCGCTCCTGTATCTCTCTCTTAGGATACCTTGCTGATGGCGGTGTCGGCCTCGACGAGGCTCGAGAGCGTCGTCACGAATGGCTGCGGCGACTCGTACGGCACCCAGTGGCCGGCGCCTTCGATGATCCGGAACTCCAGCGACGGCCGCAGCGATCGCAGCAGCGCCTCATACTCCGCCATGCGGCTGCCAACCGTGGCGTCGCACTCACCCCAGATGCCGGCGAGCGGGACCCCGGTGAGCGTGAGCGCGCGGCGCAGCGTATCGGTAAACGCGATCGGCCGGCTCTTGAGACGCGCGCGCCGGGTGTTCTCGGACTGCAAGTAGAGGGCGAGCTCGTCGACCTTCGCCGCGTCGTGAATCATCAGGATGCCAAGGTTGTGGCGATGCGCGGCCAGGCGCTGCTCGGGATCGCGTAGCGTGCGCCAATTGCGCAACCCCAGAGCCTGCCCGCGCGGAAGCCCCAGGCCCCCTGAGCCCACCAGCACCAGACTTCGTACGCGCTCCTCGCGCAGCGCCGCGAGATGCCCGCCCACGATGCCGCCGAAGGAGAAGCCCACGACGGAGAATGCGCTCGCCCGTCCCACGATCTCGTCGAGTCCGCTCGCCACGATCGCCCCCAGGCTCTCGCCCGAGTAGGGCTCGGGCGGCATCGCGCTCTCGCCGAGGCCCGGAAGATCGGGAGCGATCACGCGAAATCGTTGGGAGAGCTGTGGGATCACGCGGATCCAGTGCGTCCACGATCCGTGCCCGCCGTGGAGAAGAAGCAGCGGTGTGCCGCTTCCCCAAACGCGCCAGATCATGGAGCCGTCTCCGCACGGCGTCGATTGGTGCATCGCGGAGGCATCGATGCCCTCGACGACGGTGATCGGATCATGCACAACATGACGCATCTATGGCGCCTCCGACGGCTTATCCTCCCCGCGGATCCTCGGACGCTATGGCCTCCTACAGTTTCTAGCGGTGATCCGTTCGCGCCGTGCCTGCGTTCTCTCGAAGAGGAAGGGAGGTATCTTCATGTACACGAGTCTCGTCAGGGGGCTCCCCGTTGCGTTGGCGTCCATGGCGCTCCC
>JAGWST010000150.1 GCA_028869325.1 bacterium
GTCTTCAATCGCGGCGAGCACCCGATGATCGTGTTCGATCGCGACGGCAACGTCCTCACGGCGTGGGGCGAGCGCCTCTTCCATCGCGCGCATGGCCTGCACATCGCGGCCGATGGTGCGCTCTACTGCACGGACGACGGAGACCACAGCGTCCGCAAGTGTACGCCCGAGGGTACGGTGCTGCTGGAGATCGGCATTCCCGGACAGCAGTCGGGGTTCATGAGCGGGTTGCCCTTCAATCGCTGCACGCACACGGCGCTCTCGCCTCACGGCGATATCTACGTCTCCGACGGCTACGGCAATGCGCGCATCCACAAGTTCACCCCGCATGGCAAGCACCTGCGCTCGTGGGGGGAGTGCGGCTCCGATCCCGGCCAGTTCAACGTGCCCCACAATATCGTCTGCGATGCGGAGGGCTGGGTCTACGTCGCCGATCGCGAGAACCACCGCATCCAAATCTTCGACGGGCAAGGCCGCTACGAGACGCAGTGGAACAACTTGCACCGCCCCTGCTGCCTCTACTTGGAGGACGGCCCAGACGGCGTGTGCTACGTGGGCGAGCTCGGCCCGCACATGGCGCTCAACCGCAACTTCCCGAACCTGGGCCCGCGCATCAGCATCCTCGCAAAAGACGGCACGCTGCGCGCGCGCATCGATGAGCGCACGGGCCTTCCCCCCGGGCGCTTCTTGGCTCCCCACGGCATCGCCGTCGACTCCCGTGGCGACATCTACCTCGGCGAAGTCTCGTGGACGGTATGGGATGTCTACCTGCACCCCAACCAAGCTCGCCCACAGAATCTCCGCAGTCTGCAAAAGCTCGTTCGCACCGACGCCTAAGCAAGGAGCAAGACATGACCGATCCCCGCATGGATCGTAGCGACTTCATCAAGCGCGGCAGCCTGGTGACCGCGACGTTGGCCAGCGGCCTTTTGGGTACCGCTCCGCCCGCTCGCGGCGCGGAGGTGCAGACCTTCAAGCTGGCCTTCCCGGACAACGCACACACGCCCAGCACGAAGGTCGCGCAGCGCTTCGCGAGCGAGGTGGCGACCAAGACGAACGGTCGGTTCAAGGTCGACATCTTCCCCGGCGGGACGCTGGGGTCCGAGACGAACATCGTGGCGGGACTGCAGACCGGCACCATCGACTTCGCGATGCACACGGCCGGATTCGTGGAGTCGTACGTGCCGACGGTAGGCGTGCTGGATATGCCCTTCATCTTCAAGGACGCGGCGCAGGCAACGCGCGTGCTCGCCGGTCCCGTGGGCAAACAGTTGGCCGCCGACTGCTCCGCGCGGAATATCGTGTTGCTGGGCTGGTCCCAGAACGCATGGCGCAACGTGGAGTGCGTGGACCGCGCAATCAAGACTCCCGGCGATCTCAAGGACGTGAAGATCCGCATCCAGGCCGGCCCCGTCTTCGCGGCGATCTTCGAGGCGGTGGGCGCGGTGCCCGTCGTGATGGACTGGCCCGACGTCTACGTCGGCCTCTCTCAGAAGACGATCGATGCGCTCGAGGTCCCGGTTCCATCGTTCGTCTCGGCGAAACTCTACGAGGTATCCAAGCACATCTCGCTTACGCGCCACGTCTACAACGCGACGCTCTTCATGGCCAGCAAGCCCAAGCTGGCGGCCATGTCGCCGGCGGACCAGGAGGTCATCCGGCGCGCGGGGGCCGGCGCCTCGGCCTATTGGCTCAACCTGATGGGGCAGGCCGACAAGGACGCCGCGGCATTCGCCAAACATCAAGGCGTGCAGATCATCGAGGTCGACCGCGAGGCGTTCCGTAAGGCCATGGCACCCGTCTACGATAAATTCAAGGCGAAGTTCGGCGACCTGCTGCCGAAGATTCTGGCAGAGACCGGCGGATAGAGACGGGCGCGATGTCGGCCCGGCAGCTCGCTCAGAATCCCGAGGCCGCGGTGACGCGAGATGCCTGCTTCACCGCGCTCGACACGGCCGTCGACATCGTGATCGGGTCGGCTCTCCTGGGCGAGTTGGTGACGGTCCTGGCAAACATCACCGCTCGGAGATTCTTTCACACATCGATTCTCTGGACCGACGAGGTCGGCGGCTTCGTGCTCATGATCCTCGCCTTCATCGGTGGAGCGATCGCCTATCGCCGGGACCAGCATAGCGCCGTACACACGATCGTCGACGCGCTTCCGCCGCGCTGGCGTGTGGCCTGCCATGCCTCAACCGACTGGCTGGCCCTCATCGTTGCCTGCAGCACGGGCTATCTCTCGATCTCGCTGCTCCAGCTGCACATGGGGCAGACCACGCCGATCTTAGGCATCCCCTCCACGGTGCTGGGCGCGCCGTTGCTGGTAGGGATGGCGCTCATCGTGATCTACGCGCTGGAGCGCCTGAGCCGGGCGCCGCTGCGGACGGCGCTTACGACGGGCTTGGTGCTGGTGGGAGCGACGGTGCTGGCGGTGGCCACGCGAGGCCTGTGGGCCGGCGCGTTCGTGGGCGCCGTACCCATCACCGTGGCGCTGGCCGCGTTCTTCGCAACGGTGCTGATCGGTTTTCCGGTGGGTTTCGCGTTGATCTTGAGCACGCTGCTCTACCTCTTGCCTTCGCCCGCTACGCCGCTCGTCGCGGTGCCCCAGAATCTGAGCGACGGCATGTCGAACTTCGTGTTGCTCGCACTGCCTTTCTTCATTCTCGCAGGCGCCGTCATGGAGCACGGAGGGATCAGCTCGCGACTGGTCCGATTCGCGCACTCCGTGGTGGGACACATCCGCGGGGGCCTCTTGCAGGTCACGGTCGTCAGCATCTACCTCGTCTCGGGGCTCTCCGGATCGAAGGCCGCCGACGTCGCCGCCGTCGGTCCGGTGATGCGCAACATGCTCGAGAGCGAGGGTGTGGGGCTGGAGGAGGGAGCGGCGGTGCTGGCGGCATCCGCCGCGATGGGAGAGACGATTCCCCCGAGCCTGGGCCTCTTGGTGCTGGGCTCGGTAACGACGCTCTCGATGGGGGCGCTCTTCACCGCTGGGATCGTGCCGGCGGCAGTCGTCGCCCTCTGCCTGATGGCGCTCATCTATGCGCGCGCCGTGCGTGCCAACCTGCGTCGCGGCGCGCCGCCGACGCTGAGCGCGATCGGCCGCACCGGCTTCGGCGCGGTGCTGCCGCTGCTGATGCCGATCATGCTGTACGTGGGCATCCGCACCGGCGTCGCGACGCCGACCGAGATATCGGCCCTCGCCGTCGCCTACGGCATCGTCCTCGCGGGACTTGGCTATCGCGCTCTGGGCGCTCGCGCCTTCTGCGGCATGATGGCCAAGGCGAGCACGGTCTCGGGGATGATCCTCTTCATCCTTGCGGCGGCCGCGTCGTTCTCGTGGGTGCTATCCGCAGCCCAGGTGCCGCAGGCGCTGATCGCGGTGATCCAGCACTGGCACGGCGGCGCGGCGTACTTCTTGGTCTTCTCGCTCCTAGCGCTCGTCATCTTCGGATCGCTCCTGGAGGGGCTGCCCGCAATCCTGATCCTCGCGCCCCTGCTCTTGCCGCTGGCCGTCCGCGTGGGAGTCAACGAGCTGCACTACGCGATCTGCCTGCTCATTGCCATCGGCATCGGCGCGTTTCTGCCTCCCTTGGGCGTGGGATTCTACGTGGCGTGCTCGGTTGCCGGCACCGCGATCGGTCCGACGGCGCGCTCCATGCTGCCCTACGCCGCAGTGCTGCTGGCGGCGCTGCTCATCGTGGCCTTCGTGCCGTGGTTCACGCTTGCATTGCCCAACGCGTTTACAGGAAAGTGAGGTCCGCTCGTCATGGAACGTCGACAGATCCGTCTTGGCTTGGTCGGATACGGGGAGGTCGGCAGCGGCCTTGGCTCGGGTCTGCGTAATGAAGGCTTGAA
>JAGWST010000151.1 GCA_028869325.1 bacterium
CGCAGTCGTACCAGCGTGACCTCCAGGAGACCAAGGCGCTGGTCGTGCGCGGCCTGGAGCACGCCTACGCCGTCTGCGCGGCGTTCGAGCGCGCGCTGGGCTACCTGCGCTTCGACCGCGAACGCTGCAACGCGCGCGCCGCCATCGGTTTCGCCGTCGCCACCGATCTGGCCGATGCGCTGGTGCGGAGCGGTCTCCCCACTCGTGCCGCGCACGAGCGCGTGGGACGTGTGGTGGCCCAGGCCGAGAGCGAGGGGCGTGAGCTCAACGCCGCCGACCTGCGGACACTGGGCGTCGAGGCGCCGCTGGACGGGGCCTCCTCAGTCGCGGCAAAACGCACGCTCGGCTCTACCAACCCCGAGTACATCCGCACGGCCATCGCCGCGCTCAGAGAGGAACTTCAGTCATGACGCGCTTGCACATCGTCGGCGCCTCCGGGTATGCCGCGGGTGAAGTGATCCGTTTCGCGGTCAAGCATCCCCGGCTCGAGCTGGGTGCCCTGGAGAGCGAGAGCGCCGCCGGGCGGCCGTTGGGCGAGATCTTCCCGGCGTTGCGCCGGGTCGATCGGACCTTCGATGCCCCGGGCGCCGTCGAGCGCTCCTTGCAGCCGGGCGATGCGGTCATCTTCGGCTCCGGCAACGGCGTCGCGCTCTCGCGGGCGCCGCAGATGGTGGAGCGCGGGGCGAAGGTCATCGACCTCTCCAGCGACTTCCGCCACGATCCGGCCGCCGTCTATGGTCTGCCCGAGCGCCATCGCAGCGAGCTCGCCGGCGCCTCGCTGGTGGCCAACCCCGGCTGCTATCCCACGGGCACGCTGTTGGCATTGGCGCCACTGGCGCCGTGGGCCGCGCAGATCAGGCAGCTCATCGTCGATGCGAAGAGCGGCATCTCCGGCGCGGGGCGCACGCCCAAGACGGCCACGCTCTTCTGCGAGGTCGATGGCGACGTCGTGGCCTACGGCCTGGAGGGGCATCGTCACCACCGGGAGATGGTCGCCGAGCTGAAGGCGAGCGGCATCGAGCGCCCGTTGCTCTTCACGCCGCAGATGGTCCCGCTCAAGCGCGGCATGCTGGTGAGCGCCTATGCCGTCTTCGATGCGGCACCCTCGGAGGCCGAGGTGCTGGAGGCCTATCATGCGGCCTACCAGCGCGAACCGTTCGTGCACCTGGTGACGGTGGCGCCCAGCCTCGCCGGCGTGCTCGGCACCAACGACGCGGAGCTGCACGTCAGCGTGGTGGGCCCCACGGTGCGCGTCATCTGCGCCATCGACAACCTGGGCAAAGGCGCGGCGACGCAGGCGCTGCAGTCGCTGAACGTGATGCTCGGCTTCCCCGAAGAGGAGGGTCTGCATGCTCGCGCCCTCATCGCCTGACCGCCTGATCGCGCTGCGCGGCGGCCTGGGCGCGGTGCCCGGAATCAAGCTGACCGGCATCCACGCGGGCTTCAAGAAGCGCAAGCCGGATCTGGCGCTGATCGTGGCCGAGCGCGATTGCGTGGGCGCGGCTTGCATCACCACCAACGAAATCAAAGCGGCCCCCGTGTTGGTCAGCGGCGAGCATCTGGGCGCAGACGGTGAAGCGGTGCGCGCCATCGTCTGCAACTCCGGTTGCGCGAACGCCTGCACGGGCGAGCGCGGCATGCACGATGCGCGAACGACCGCGCGCCAGGCGGCGACGCTGCTGGGATTGCGCCCAACGCAGGTGCTGGTTGCCTCCACCGGCGTGATCGGCGTGCCGCTGGCGATGGACCGCATGCAGAAGGGTTTGGAGCGCATCGTCGGTCAGCTTGGTGAGGGCAGCGAGGCCGCCTACGAGGCCGCGGAGGCGATCATGACCACCGATCACGTGCCCAAGCTCTCGGCGTACGCCTTCTACCACCAGGGCAAACGCTACGTGGTCGGCGGGATCGCCAAGGGCGCCGGCATGATCGCTCCCAACATGGCGACGATGCTGGCCTTCGCCGCGACCGACGCGCCGATGTCGAGGACGGCGCTGCAGCAGGCGCTCTCCGAGGCCGTCGTCGACACGTTCAATATGATCTCGGTCGACGGCGACATGAGCACCAACGACTCGATCTATGCGCTGGCGCCGCGCGGCGAGGGAGCGGCACCGGCCGGCTTCACCGCGGCGCTGCACGCCGTCTGCGAGGAGCTGGCGGTGGCGATGGTGCGCGATGGCGAGGGCGCCACCAAGACCATGACGGTGACCGTGAGCGGCGCCAAGACGCGCGAACAGGCGCGCGGCATCTGCAAGGCGATCATCAACTCGAGCCTGGTGAAGTGCGCGCTCTACGGGGAGGACCCCAATTGGGGGCGCATCATCGCCGCGGCCGGCAGCATCGGCGCCGGGGTCGTCGACGGCAGCTGGAGTCTGATGCTCAACGACCGGGTATGGGTCGAGCGTGGCGCCGTCGAGGCGCTGAGCGAGGCCGAGGCGCACGGTGAGCTGGAGGGGCAGGACGTGCGCGTGGTCCTCGATCTCGGCCAGGGTGACCAGCAGGCCGTGGGCTGGGGCTGCGATCTGACCACGCAGTACGTGCACATCAACGCGCACTACCGGACTTGAGCATAGCGGCGCAACCAGAGGAGCGGGAACGATCGGTGGATACACTCTCTACGGCAGCCCAGACCAGCCTTGGGGCCTCGAGCCTGGAGCAGGTGATCGAGCTCGAACGGCGCTACGTCGTCTCGACCTACCGCCGGCTCCCGGTGCTCTTCGTGCGCGGCGAGGGCTGCGAGCTGGTCGACGAGCAAGGGCGGCGCTACCTCGACTTCGTCGCCGGCATCGCGGTCTGCGCGCTCGGTCACGCCCATCCCGCCGTGACGGCGGCGATCGCCGCGCAGGCGGCGACGCTGGTCCACGTTAGCAACCTCTATCACTCGATTCCGCAGGCGCAACTGGCGGCGGAGCTGGTGCGCCGCTCGGGATTGGAGCGCGCCTTCTTCTGCAACAGCGGAACGGAGGCCAACGAGGCGGCCATCAAGCTCGCGCGCAAGCATGCCTACCGCAAGGGCGAGCCGCAGCGTACGACCATCATCACGATGGCCGGCGCCTTCCACGGACGGACCTTCGGCGCGCTCGCGGCGACCCCGAATCCCAAGTATCAGGAGGGATTCGCCCCGCTGCCCGGCGGCTTCAAGACGGTTCCCTTCGGCGATCTCGCCCAGGCGCGTGCCGCGATCGACGGGCAGACGGCCGCCGTTCTGGTGGAGCCCGTGCAGGGCGAGTCCGGAATCCATCCCGCCGATCCGGCTTACCTCGGCGCGCTGCGCGAGCTCTGCCACCAGCGCGGCGCTCTGCTCATCTTCGACGAGGTGCAGTGTGGCTTGGGACGCATCGGCACGCTCTTCGCCTTCCAGCACTACGGCGTGGTTCCCGACGCGGTGACGTTGGCCAAGGGCCTGGCCAACGGGCTGCCGATCGGGGCGCTGGTCGTCGGTAAGGCCGTCGAGGAGTCGCTGCAGCCCGGCGACCACGGCACCACGTTCGGCGGAAATCCCGTCGCCTGTGCCGCGGCCTTGGCGCATCTGGCGGTCTCCGCGCGCGACGACGTCCCGGCCAACGCCACGCGCGTCGGCGCCATCCTGCGCGGCGAGCTCGAGCGCCTTGCCGCCGCCTACCCCGCCGTTTTGGGCGAGGTGCGTGGCCTGGGCTTGATGCTGGGCGTCCAGGTGAAAGAGCCGCACACGGCTCGCGCCATCGTGGAGGCGGCGCTCGAGGAGCGCGTGGTCGTCAACGACGCCGGCGGGAACACGCTGCGTTTCGTGCCCCCGCTGATCCTCACGGGCGACCAGGCTCGCGAGGGCGTCGCCAGGCTCGAGCGCGCCGTCGCGCGCCTCTAACGCGGCGGCGGCAGCCCGCGGTCAACCCATGAGGCGGCGGCGCGCCTGCGCGGCGGCATCCAGCGCGCGATCGTGGATCTGCGCGTCGGTCAGCGTGCTCAAGGGGTGGACGATGGAGACGGGATCGAGGCCCTCCATGCCCAGCGCGGCGCGCTGCATGTGCGCCTCATGGACGAAGGCCTCGGTCACGATCACGGCGGTCGGCAGCCCCAGCTCCTCGAGCGAGATGGCGTCGTGCATACAGCACGACGTGCACGACCCTCAATCGCCGATGGCGGTTAGGGCCGCGTCGTTCTCCGCGGCGATGCGCGAGAGGAGCGCCGGATCGGCGACCTTCGAGAAGCTCTCCTTCTTGTAGTAGCGGACCTCGCCGATGCGATCCTCGCGCTGCAGCTCCGCAACGGTTGCGCGCAGCAGCTTGCCGGCATTCCACTTCGTGTTGTCGAGGACGCCGACGCGCACGCCGCTCAGGCCCCGCAGACGAGGTGCCAGCGGTTTGGGCTCGGTCTCGACCACACCGGTGGGGTCGTAGATGGTCATCGTTCCTCCAGAGTCGTGGTTAGAGCCGACAGGTACCGTCGACGCAGACGGGGCCGCTGCCGGGCGGCGTGCCATCGATGGCGCGCAGCACTGGAGCCGTCATGTGGCCCCAGCCTGGGATGAAGGCGGAGAAGCGGCCCGCCTCGCCGCCGGCGCAGAAGAGATGAATGTCATCGGACGACGCCACGATCGGAATACGCGCCTGCGGCTCGCGCTTGTACCAGCGCGGCAGATTGCGGTTGTAGACCTTGCCGTAGCGGTGGCCGAAGCTGATCTGCTGGAACGTGTTCCCGGCATTCATCCACAGGTAGTTGCGCACGTCGTTGCGCGTCCAGCCGTGCGCGGCGATGGTCGCGGCGTGCTCGGGCCCGATGACCACCGCACACGAGCCGCCGGAGACGGCGTTGTTGTGCGCATAGGTGCTCATCGCGGAGACGATGCTCTCGAGAATCCCCTGCGGATCGTTGGCCACGTGATTGGTCACGCTGTGCGGGGGCTCGGCGGCGATGACGAAGACCGTGCTCTGCTCCGGCCCGTAGCCGCGATCGACGTGGTAAGGCGCCCAGGGGCTGGCCTCTTCGTTCTCGGCGATGCAGTAGGTGTACTTGCCGGGGTGGCCCAAGGTGCTCTTGTCCAGGTCGCCGGGCGTTCCGCCGCCGACGGTCAGCAGGACCAGTCGAATGGCGCGCCCGATGGTGGCGTTGGCGCGGTTGCCCGAGCCGAAGACGTTGCAGCCGGCGTTCATGCCGATCTCGTGGCGGATCGGGCCGTTGACGACCAGCAGCGGGGCGGCCATGTGCGTCGTCGCCTGCACCCCATTGAGATTGAAATGCGTATCGCAGAGGGCCAATAGCGCGGCGCGCACCACGGGCGCGTACGCGGGTTTGCAGCCGGCCATTACGAGGTTGATGGCGAGCACCTCGCGCGTGAGACTGCCCAGACGCGGCGGCACACGGCATTCCAGACGGCCGGGGTCTCCGCCCAGCGCCTCGACCATCGCGGCGACCTTTGCCGGGGTCGGCGGGACCACGGGCAAGCCGTCGGACCAGGGTTGCTCGAAGTAAGACTCGACGAGGTCTTCCGGCACGGCCTCGCCGGCGCGGGTGCGGTCTACGGTCTGGCTCATCGGCTAGGACTCCCCAAGGTAGGCGCGCTTGACCTCGGCATGGCCGCGAATCTCCCGCGCATCGCCCTGCAGCACCACGCGCCCCTCGGCGATAACGTAGGCGCGCGAGGCCAAGCTCAGCGACTGCGCGACGTTCTGCTCCACCAGCAGCACGGAGATGCCCATCGTGTTGATCTCCCGCACCATCGAGAAGATGCGCGAGGTCAAGATCGGCGAGAGGCCGATCGACGGCTCGTCCAAGAGCAGCAGACGCGGCTCGGACATCAGACCGCGTGCGATCGCCAGCATCTGCTGCTCGCCGCCCGAGAGCGTGCCGGCGGCCTGACCGTGGCGCTGACCCAAGATGGGGAAGCGCTCCTCCATGGCGGCCAGGTTCGCGCGCACGCGCTTTCGCGAGCGCCACGGCTGGCCGCCGACCAGCAGATTCTCGCGCACGCTCATCTCCGGAAAGAGCTGGCGCCCCTCCGGGACCAGGCAGAGTCCACGCTCGACGATCTCACGCGCGTTCTTGCGCTCGATGCGCTGGCCGTCTAGAGCGATCTCCCCGTGCTCCGTCCGCAGCAGCCCGGCGATCGCCTTCATGGTGGTCGTCTTTCCCGCGCCGTTGGCTCCGACGATCACCACCACCTCACCCTCGTCGACCTCCAGGCTCACCCCGTGGAGAGCCTTGAAGGCGCCGTAGGAGACCCGAAGATCGCTCACCCGCAGCAGAGTCACGAGGCGCTCGCCTCCTCGAGAGAGGTGCCGAAGTAGGCTTCGCCGACGCGCGGATCGGCGGCGATCTCGGCCGGCGTGCCGTCGGCGATGGTCTTCCCGAAGTCGAGAACCACGATGCGGTGGGAGATTTTCATCACGACGCGCATCACGTGCTCGACGCCGCCGATCGCGGCGATTCCGCGCTCGCGCAACTGTTCGATGAAGACCGCCATGGCGTCGATCTCCGTTGGCGTCAGGCCGGCCATCACCTCGTCCAGGAGCAGCAGCTTGGGGCGCAACGCCAGTGCGCGCGCCGCCTCCAAGCGCTTGCGCTGGGTGATGGTGAGGTCGGAGGCGGGGCGATCGGCGTACGGCGCCAGGCCCGTCATCTCCAGGACCTCGCGCGCGGCGGCGCGCGCGCGCTCCAGCGTGCGCTCGTGGGTCAGCGCCCCGACGGCGACGTTGTCCAACACGCTCAGGCGCACGAAGGGGCGGGCGATCTGATAGGTGCGCGCGATGCCCGCGGCGGCGATTCGCTGCGGCGACCAGCCGACGATCGAGCGATCCATGAAGCGCACGTCGCCCGAGGTGGGGCGCAACACACCGCTGACGATGTTGAAGAGCGTCGTCTTGCCGGCACCGTTCGGCCCGATGATGCTGACGATCTCGCCTTCGCGAATCTCGAGGCTCACCCCGTCCAATGCGCGCACGCCGCCGAAGGTACGCGTCACGTTGTCCACCACCAGCAACGGGGCGCTCATGTGCGCGCCTCCGCGGGCTTGGCTCGCGCGCGCCGGCGAGAGAGCGCCGCCGCGCATGCGGGGGCGATGCCCCGCGGAAGAAAGACCAAGAGCGCCACCACCAAGCCTCCGAAGATCATGAGGAAAGCCTGCGGATACTGCGCCGCCAAGGCCTCGGAGATCTGCGAGATGAGGACGCCGCCGATGAGCGGCCCCCACACCGTGCCGATCCCGCCCAAGATGGTCATGGCCACCGCCTGCAGATCGATGCTGGTCGAGAAGACGGAGACCGGATTGACGTAGGTGAGATACCAGGCGTAGCCGCCGCCTAGCAGGCCCGGGATCGCCGCGCTGATGATGAAGGCGTACACCTTTTGGGTGGTGACGTGTACCCCCAGCGTGGCGGCGACCTGCTCGTCCTCGCGCAGCGCCTGCAGGCGCAGTCCGAAGGCGCTGTGGTCGATCAGCCACGTCCCGGCGAAGGCCAGAACGGCGATCGCGAGCGTCCAGTAGTAGACGGAGAGGGCGTTGGAGCCCGGCGGAAGGAAGAGCCCCTGGCCGCCTCCGGTGATGCCCATCGAGTTCGCCGCCACTTGCAGCGTTCGCGCGAGGCCCAGCATGCCCAGAGCGAAGAACGGCCCGCGCAGGCGCAGCATCAAATAGCCCAGCGGCACGGCAAACGCGGCCGAGACCACGCCGCCCAGCAGGGCCCCGATCTCCCATGGCAACGGCGTCTTGGTGACGACGATCGCCGTCACGTAGGCGCCAAGCCCAAAGAACGTGACCTGCCCGAACGAGAAGTACCCGGCGTAGCCGGAGATCACGTTCCAACCGTAGGCGAGCGCCACGTAGAGGAGCGTGATGTAGAAGAGCGAGCGATAGTAGCCGTTGGCCATCGGCGGGATGACGATCAGCAGCGCGACGACGACGCAGAAGACGAGAATCCCGATGCGTCTCACGCGGCCCTCCGTCCCAGCAGTCCCACCGGGCGCACCAGCAAGATGAGGATGAAGAGCACGAACGGCGCCGCTTGGGCGGCCTGCGCGCTCACGTAGTAGCCGGTGAACGAGATGGCCAGGCCCACGATCGCCGCGCCCAGCAGCGTCCCCGCGTAGTTGCCGAGTCCTCCCAGTGCGATGACGGCGAAGGCGCTGAGCGTGAAGTCGTCGCCCGTCTGCGGGTTGTAGGAGAAGATGGTGCTCAAGAGACATCCGCAGGCCGCTGCCAGCCCGCTGCCGATCGCGAAGCTCACGGTGCGCACGTTCTCGACGTCGATCCCGCAGGCCATCGCCCCCTGGAGGCTCTGGCTGGTCGCGCGAATCGAGCGTCCGACGGCCGTGTAGCGCAACACCACGGCGAGCAGCAGCGCGATGATGGCCGCCGTGACGAAGGCGATCAAGCGCGCCTGCGCGATGGAGAACGGTCCGATGCTCCACGAACCGGTGAGATACGGAACCGAGTGGAAGTTGCCGGTGAAGATGGCAAAGCCCAACCCCAGCATGAAGTAGGAGACGCCGAAGGTGAGCAAGAGCGAGGTCGTCTCCGCGGAGGCGAGATCCTCGGGAAGCCGCCGCAGGAAGGCGCGCTGCACGAGGGCGCCCGCGATCAGCGCCCCCACGAAGGCGACCGGGAGCACGGCAAACGGGCTGACGTGCCCCCAGTCGAAGAGCGCCGCGCAGATCAGCGCCGCCATGATCACGAACTGGCCGTGGGCGAGATTGACGATGCGCATGACCCCGAAGATCACATTCAATCCCAGGGCCGAGAGCGCATAGATTCCGCCCACCAGGAGGCCGTCGATGGTCAGTTGGCCGATGAGCGCTGGATGCATCTCGCCTTGGCGTTAGTGGGTCGACCAGGAGGGGAAGGGCACCATGGCCGTCATCTGTGCCTCGTCCTTCGGATAGATGACGAACTGCTTGCCGTTCTTCCACTGCAGAACCATCGCGGCGTAGCCGACCTGCGAGCCGTTCTTGTCGACCTTATAGGTGCCCATGATGGTGCGCATGGTCATGACGGAGAGCTCGTCGCGGAGCTTGTCCTGATCCAGCGAGCCGACCTTGGTGATCGCCGCGCCGAGGACCTCGAGCCCCCCAAAGGCCGCCGCCGCGTGGTAATCCGGAGGCGTGCCGAAGTCGGCCGTAAAGCCCTTGACGAACTCCGCGTTCCCCGCCGTCTTGAGCTCGGCGCTCCAGTTGGCGGTCCCCATCACGCCGTCGGCGTCCTTGCCGTTCTGCTGGCCGAAGTTGGGCTCCGTCGGACCGACACCTTCGTAGAGAATCTTCGGCGCGAAGTTCGCCTGCTTCAAGGCCCGCAAGAGACCGATCGAGTCGGGCAGGTAACAGGCCGAGAGCACGACGTCAGGGTTGGCCTCCTTGATCTTCTGCGCGATCGAGGTGTAGTCGGAGGCATTGTGGGGGTAGAGCTGGTCGAAGACGATCGTCATCCCCATCTCCTTGGCGTAGCCGGCGGCGCCGGCGACGACGGAACGCGGGAAGAGCGAGTCCTCGCCGGAGACGGCGATCGTCTTGTAGCCGTGCTCCTTGGCGATCTCCATCGGGCCCTTGATATAGAGCGGTGACTGTTGGATGCCTTGGAAGATATAGGTCAGCCCACGCGAGTATATCTTTGGCGAGGATCCGCCGGGACCCATCATGACCATCTTGTGTTGCTGCGAGACGTTCGCGACGGAGGCGGTGACCTCGCTCGAATACGGGCCCACGATCAAGTCCACATGGTCCTGGTCGATGAGCCGTTGGTAGAGCCGCACGGCGTTGGCGGCATCGCTGGCGTCGTCGTAGGTCTTGAGCTCGAGTTGACGCCCGAGCAATCCGCCCTTGGCGTTCTGCTGCTTGACCCAGTACTGGTAGCCTCGCAGCTGAAACTTCGCGCTGTTGGCGTAGGCTCCAGTCTCCGATATCGTGCCACCGATGACGATGGGCCTACCGGCGGCACGTGCCCGCGCGAACGAGCTGCCCACCACGAGCGCAGCTCCCGCCACGGCGGTGGAACCGATCATCTGGCGACGTGTCTGCTTCATTTGGCACCTCCTCTTAAGTAGATAAGTGCTGTGGAATGAGGTCGAAGGCGCCGGCTCTTCCGAGGGAGCCGGAGCGCTCTAGTTGCTCCAAGAGCAACGCGCAGCCGACGCGCACGTGCTCCTCGGCCCAGTTGCGCGCCTCTTGCGCGGAGCCCGACTCCAGCGCCCCGATCAGCGCGCGGTGATGCTGCATGGCAAGATGCGACCAACCTGGGACCATCGCATGGAAGGCGTGCGGAACGCTGTACGACACTTGACGTAGTATCCGCGCGAGCCGCGGCGCCCCCGCCTCGAGGTTGATGAGCCGATGGAACTTCCAATTGAGGTCGTCGATCGACTCCTTCGAGCGTCCCGCCGCGACGCGCTCCATTCTGCGCTGGAGTCGTCTGCAGGCCTCCAACAGCGGCGGGAGGGCCCGCGCGGCGGCACGCGCGGCAAGCTCCCCCGAGAGAAAGGCGTGCAGGAGATAGACGTCGCGGACATCCTCGCGCGTCATCGGAATCACGCGCACGCCGCGCGCCTTGGCGATCTCGACCAAACCCTCACGCTCCAACTCCATGAGTGCCGAGCGCACGGGGGTGATGCTGGTACCGAGTGCGCGCGCAAGATCGGCCATGCGCATCCAGCGAGTGGAGTCGATGCGCCCCGCAACGATGAGATCGCGCAGGTAGGCCAGCGAGCGTTGCGAGAGCGTGGCGTCGTGCGTGGCGTCGTGCGTGGCGGGGGGGAGCACGACGTGCCTCATCGCGCCGCGCGCCCGCGATCGTAACGCAGAAAGGCGCCGACGACCTCACCCATCGGCGAGCCCGTGGGGAAGACCTCGGCGGCGCCAAGCGCCTTGAGCCGCTCCACGTCGCGCGGTGGTATCGCCCCGCCTACCAGCACGGGCACCTCCGCCGCGCCGCGCTCCGAGAGGCGCTCGATCAGTTTCTTCGTGAGGCTCAGGTGCGCGCCGGAGAGAATGCTCAATCCGACCGCGTCGGCATCCTCCTGTACGGCGGCCTCGGCGATCTGCTCCGGCGTCCGGCGCAGGCCCGTATAGATCACCTCCGCCCCCGCATCGGCCAGCGCGCGAGCGATGATTTTCGCTCCACGATCGTGCCCGTCGAGTCCGGGTTTGGCGATCACGATGCGCATCAGATCACGATGGGCTCGCGGAACTCACCGAATGCCGCTCGCAGCCGATCGCAGATTTCGCCGAGCGTGCAATACGACTCCACCGCCTCGATCAACGGCGGCATCAGGTTCTCCGTGCCCTCGGCTGCCGCCCGCAGGTGCGCGAGGGCGGCGCCGGCGCGGGCGGGATCGCGTCTGGCGCGTACAGCCTGCAGGCGCGCGATCTGCGTGCGGACGGAAGAGTCGTCGAGCTCGAAGAGCTCCAGCCGATGCGCCGTACCGTTCGTGCGAAAACGATTGACGCCGACGAGGACGTCGTCGCCGGCCTCGATCCGGCGTTGTTTGCGGTAGGCCTCGTCGGCGATGAGCTGCTGGATATAGCCGCCCTCCACGCACGCCACCATCCCGCCGCGCTCGGCGATCTCCGCCATGATGCCCAGCACGTGACGCTCCGTGGCATCGGTCAGCGACTCCACGTAGTAGGATCCGCCCAGCGGATCGGCGACCTCGGCCGCGCCGGTCTCATAGGCGAGGATCTGCTGCGTGCGCAGGGCCAGCTCGGCGCTCTCTTGGGTCGGGATGGCGAACGGCTCGTCCCAGGCAGCGGTGAAGATGGAGCTAGCCCCGCCGAAGACCGAGGCCATCGCCTCGAAGGCCACGCGAATGGCGTTGTTCATCGGCTGCTCGGCCTGCAGCGTGCTGCCGCCGCAGACCAAGCCGAAGCGAAACGCCCACGAGCGCGGATCGTGCGCGCCGAAGCGCTCGCGCATCAGCCGCGCCCAGATACGCCGCGCCGCACGGTACTTTGCGACCTCCTCGAAGAAGTCGCTGTGCGTGTAGAAGAAGAAGCTGATGTTGCCGGCGAAGGCGTCGATCTCCATGCCGCGCTCCAAGCAGCGCTGCACGTAGGTGATGCCGTCGGCGAGCGTGAAGGCCAGCTCCTGCACGGCGGTGGCGCCGGCATCCCGGAAGTGCGCGCCGGCGACGCTGATCGCGTTGAAGCGCGGCAGCTCGCGCGAGCAGTAGTCGATGGTGTCGACGATCAGCCGCAGCGAGGGCTCGACGGGATAGATCCACGTTCCACGCGAGACGTACTCTTTGAGGATGTCGTTCTGAATGGTGCCGGATATCTTGCGCAGATCGGCGCCTTGGCGCTTTGCGACGGCCACGTACATCGCCAGCAGCACCGCCGCCGTGGCATTGATGGTGAACGAGGTGGTGATGCGCTCCAGCGCGATGCCGGCGAAGAGGCGCTGCATGTCGTCGAGCGTGTCGATGGCCACGCCGACGCGTCCGACCTCCTCCTCGGCGCGCGGGTCGTCGGAGTCGTAGCCCAACTGCGTCGGCAGATCGAGCGCGACGCTGAGGCCGGTCTGCCCTTGATCGAGGAGATAGCGATAGCGCGCGTTCGACTCGTCGGCGGTGCCGAAGCCGGAGTACTGGCGGAAGGTCCAGAGCTTGCCGCGGTAGCCGTCGGCGCGCACGCCGCGCGTATACGGGAAGCAGCCCGGATCGGCGACGCCGGAGGCGTACGAAGAGCCGTCCCAGTCAGAAGGCCCGTACGCAGGCTTCCGGGGGATTCCCGATGGTGTGGTGGACTCCCGTTTCTCGCTCAACGAAACGTACGCACCTCCCCATGCCGCCACACCACGACACGCGGTACCATAGCCCGACAGGCTCCTGTCAATCGACCGGGAACTGACCTATCCTGACGGTAGCATAGGAGATATTTCTAGACAAGGGGTTCGCTTGCCGCGCACCACCCACTCGACGATCGCGTTGGAGCGCCATGCGGACGGCCGCATCCTCGTGCTGGCGCTCAATCGCCCGGCGCTTCACAACGCGATCAATCTGCGCATGATCGACGAGATCGGCGGCGTGCTCTCGCAGGCCGCCCAAGACCCCGGGCTTGCATGCTTGGTCATCACCGGGACCGGCGAGAAGACCTTCACCTCGGGGGGCGACCTTAAAGAGTTTGCCTCGATTCGCACGCGCGAGGCGGCCGAGGAGATGTCGCTGCGGATGCAGCGTCTGGCGCGGGCGATTCGCCGCGCCCCCTTTCCCGTGCTCGCCGCCATGAACGGTGACGCCTACGGCGGGGGCTTGGAGTTCTCGCTGGCGGCGGACGCGCGGGTCGTCGACGAGCGGGCCAAGCTCGGCTTTCTCCAGGTGACCATCGGTGTGACGCCCGCCTGGCGCGGCATCTCTCGCGCGCGCGAGCTGCTGCCGAGATCGACGGCGCTGCTGCTGATGTTGACCGGCGACGTCGTCGACGCGCAACAGGCGTTGGCCTTCGGCCTGGTCGACCGCGTCGCCCCCGCCGGTTGCGCGCTAGAGGTTACGCTGACCATCGCGCGGCGCATCGCCTCGCATCCGCCGCTTGCGGTGCGCGCCATCAAGCGGATGCTGGACGCCCCGTCCGGCGACGAAGACGAGGCGTTGCAGCGAGAGGCGTCGTCGTTCGCCGGCTCCTGGATATCCGAGGATCATTGGGAGGCGCTTGCCGCTCGCAGCGAGCGGCGTGCCGGAGAGTACAGAGGGCGATGAGCTTCTTCGACGCCCTCTACGCGGGTGGCAAGGGGATCTACGGCCAGGAGCC
>JAGWST010000152.1 GCA_028869325.1 bacterium
AACCAGAGCGATCCGGCCAAGGGCAAGGCGGTCGATCTGTTGGCGACGCGCGCCGCGGAGTCGGCACTGCGCGCGCGCGCGATCGAGGCGCTGGCACCGGCGGCGGACGCCGATCCCTGGCAGACGGCACTCGCTTACGTCCTGCGCGGCGATCAGGCCGCGGGTCAGGAGCGCTGGAGCGAGGCGATCGCCGAATACCACGCGGCGCTCCGCGCGAGTCCCGACGACTTCGACGCGCTGGACGGCATCATGTTCGCAACGGCGGAGTGGGGCCAGGATCACCGCGACCGGATCGATGCCGCCGCGCGTCTGGCCGCGCTGGCGCCGGGAAGCGTCGATGCGCAGATCGATCTCGGTGCCGCGTACCAGTCGGCCAAGGCCTATCCGAAGGCGATCGCGGCGGCGCGGCGCGCCAACCTGCTGGCGATGGAGGCCTACCGCGCGAAGCCCAGCGACCCTGTGCGTATCCGCGCCGTTGCCGCAACGCACCTCTTCTGGGGGCGCGCATACGCCGCGGCGGGTGAGCAGGCGCAGGCGCGCGCGCAGTTCCAGCAGCTGCTGAGCTGGGCGCATCGCATACCGCCGTCTAATTCGCGCCACGCCATGTATATCGAGGAGGGCAGCGAGGCGCTAGCGGCATTGAATCTTGGCGCACCGCGGCGCGGCATCTCTCTCACGCTGGCGCCGTGGACGGGACCGGAGCTTCCGGGCAGCGTCCCCGGGGCCATCAAGTACCGCCTGCTGATGACGGGCACGCCGAACTCGACCATGGCGCTGCGGGTGGGAGCGCTCCCAGCAGGATGGATCGCCAGCTTCTGCACGGGCCGCCTCTGCTCGCCGTTCCGCGCGCAGGTCTCGATTCCGCAAGGCGGCGTCGCCTCGATCGAGTTCCAGGTGCTGCGCAACGATCGGCCGCGCCCCGATCGCGCAACCGTGCGGATCGAGGCCAGCGACGGCGGCGCCGGCACGCACGCGACCACGGTGGTCGACTTCACGCACGAGAGCTAACGGGTTGAAGGCGGGCGTTACGGCGCCGAGCGCGCCGCCTTGAAGGTGGCGGGCGGCAACGCGCTCGGAAAGCTGTACCCGGAGAAGGCGATGCTCTCTGTCGCCTTGTTGCCGTCCACCTGCGCCGCTACCGCCACGCGCGTCGGCACCCAGTACTCACCGGATTTCGCGAAGAACATCGTCCCCGCGCCGCTGGCCTTGTTGCCGTGCGTGTCGAAGGAGATCTGCGTCGGCAAGTAGCTGACCCCGTCGATCACCACACGGCGCACGGAGAACCCGCGCGGCGCGCCGGTGGGCTTGGTCGTAAAGACGTACGCCGGATGGCTGCCTGCGTGCACCGTGCCGGCGTAGGTGAAGGTGTAGCCGGGAGGCTGCGGGGCCACGTTCCCCACCGCGTAGCGATCGCGCACGCCGTGCTTGATGCGCACGACGACCGGCTTCACGGGATGGCCGCTGTCGGCGATCAGCTCGTCGCGTTGCACGCCCTCCGCGCGATAGATGCGGTGCGTCTGCGCTAGGTCGTGCCAGCCCACTTGATCCACGGTGTACTCAAAGACCAGGTATGGCGGAATCGGAAGCGCCGCCAGCGCATCTTGGTAGCGCTGAACGATCGCCGGCGGGGCAAGTGGCGGCGGCGTGTAGCCGGGATGGGCCGCCATCGGCGCCTTAGGCCTTTGCCAGCAGCGCGTCGCGCACGGCCGCCAAGGCGGCCCGCACGCCCGCAGGATTCTTGCCGCCGCCCTGCGCCAGATTCGGACGGCCGCCGCCGCGCCCGTCGACGTGCTGGGTCATCGACTTGAGCAGGTCGCCGGCTTTGATCCCGCGTGCCACCAGATCGTCGCTGACACCCACCAACAGCGCCACCTCGTCGCCCTGCACGCCGGCCAGCGCAACGACGCCGCTCCGCAACCCGCCGCGAATGGCGTTCATCATCGCCGTCACCGCCTCGCGGTCGAAGCCCGGCAGCTCCGCCGTCACCAGCTTGGAGTCGCCCACCGTCTCCGCAGCCTGAATGTAGCTCGCGGCGTCGGCGGTGGCCATCTTCGTGCGCAGCTCCGACTCGCGGCGCTGCAGCTCGCGCACCTCGCTCTGCAGACGCTCGATGCGCGTGGAGATCTCCTCCGGCTTGGCGGCGAGCGTGGCGCTCAACTGGCCGACCAGCCGCTGCTGCTCCTCCACCACCTGCTCGGCGGCCTTCGAGACGCACGCCTCGATGCGCCGCACGCCGCTGCCGATCGAGCTCTCGGAGAGGATGAGAAAGAGGCCCAGCTCGCCCGTGGTGTGCGCGTGGGTGCCGCCGCAGAACTCCACCGAGGGGCCGAAGTGAACCACGCGCACGACGCTCCCGTACTTCTCGCCCGCCATGGTGATGGCGC
>JAGWST010000153.1 GCA_028869325.1 bacterium
CAGATGGGTGGCGGTGGCTCCGGCGGCGCGGGTGCCGGCGGCGGTGGCGGGATCGCGACCCGCGGCCCCGGTGAGGCCAAGATCGAGCTGGACCGGCGGCGGATCCGGGAAAAGATGGCCCGCACCCGCCGGGAGCTGGCCGACATGGGCAAGTCCCGGACCACGCAGCGCCAGGAGCGGCGCCGCGGCGCGGTTCCGGCCGTCGCGTTCGCCGGGTACACCAACGCGGGCAAGTCCTCGCTGCTCAACCGGCTCTCGCGCGCGGAGAGCTTTGTGGCCGATCAGCCGTTCGCCACACTCGACACCACGCTGCGCAAGACCTACCTTGCGCCGGGGAAGGCGGCGTTGCTGGCCGACACCGTCGGCTTCATCACCGATCTTCCCAAGGAGCTGGTGGCCGCCTTCCGCGCGACGCTGGAGGAGCTGGCGGAGGCCGATCTGCTACTGGACGTCTTCGACGCCGCGAGCGCCGATTGGCCGCGCCAGGAGAGCAGCGTCCGCGAGATCCTTGCCGACCTCCGCTTGGAGCACGCGCCGCTCCTGCGTGTCGCCAACAAGGTCGATCGCCTCGACGCCCACGCGAAGGCCCTCTTGCCGGCGGATGCCGTGGCGGTCTCCGCGGCGAGCGGCGAGGGGATCGAGCGCCTGCGAGCGCTGCTGGCGGAGCGCATGTGAGTGAGCGCGCGTTGCCGGCCGTGGGCCGCTATGGCGTGCGCTGGAGCTTGATCAGGCCGAGCTGGTAGGTCTGATTCGCGACGACGGTGGCGGTCGGGCTCTGGGTGGCGTAGCCCACCGCGCTGATGTAACAGGTCTGGTCGCCGATGGGCACCTGCGTCAGCGTGAAGCCGCCGTTCGCGTCGGGATGGGTGGCCTGCCCGCCGCAGGAGACATTGGCCCCCGCCCCGCCGACCGGCTGGCTCGTGGTGGCGTCCACCAGCGTGCCCGTGACCATGCCGTACTGCTGGACCCCGACCGGGTAGCTGAAGCTGGAGCAGCCGGCCAAGCCAAGGACGACGCCCAGGGCCATGGCGACGGCAAGCTTTTTCACGCGCATCTCCTCATAACGAAATGTAGTTTTCCGGTCCGGGCAGAGCAAGCGCGACAGGAGGCGCCAGGGCCTTGTTCAACTTTTCACAAGGTATGACACCATACGCAGAAGTCGGGACGTTCATCCTCATCGCGCTCTTGATCACGCTGGTGCTCAACATCCTTCCGGGTCTGGTGGCGAGAAACCGCTACACGGCGGCCCCCGCCAAGAGCGAGACCTACGAATGCGGGGTCCCCCCCACCGGAGCGCTCACCAGCCGCTTTCCGATTCGCTTCTACCTGATCGCGATGCTCTTCGTGATCTTCGACGTCGAGGCCGCCTCGTTCTACCCGTGGGCCGTGCAGATGCATGCCCAGACGTTCGGCAACGCCCACATCGACGAAGCGGCGTCGTACCTTTCGTGGACGGCGCAGATGCGCTCGCTCCACACCTTCATCCTGGCCGAGATGGTGATCTTCATCGTCGTCTTGGCGATCGGGTACGCCTACGTCTGGAAGCGAGGTGGCTTTACATGGAGATGAGCGCCAATTCGCTCTTTCTGGCCAAGCTGGACGAGGCGGCGCGCTGGGCCCAGAGCTCCAGCGTCTGGCCGCTCACCATGGGTTTGGCCTGCTGTGCCATCGAGATGATGGTCATCCCGGCCCCCCAATACGACATCTCGCGCATCGGCTCCGAGGTCTTCCGCTCCTCGCCGCGCCAGGCCGACCTGATGATCGTCTCGGGCCGCGTCTCGCACAAGATGGCCCCCATCGTGCGCCGGCTCTACGATCAGATGGCCGAGCCCAAGTGGGTGATCTCGATGGGCGCCTGTGCCAGCTCGGGCGGCGTCTTCGACAATTACGCCATCCTGCAAGGTGTGGACCAGGTCATTCCCGTCGACGTCTACGTTCCCGGATGCCCTCCGACGCCCGACGGGCTGATCTACGCGATCAACCTGATCCAGCAGCAGATCAGAACCGGTGGCCGAGGCGGCATCCTCGCCCGCGCTTAGACGAAGTTAGGACCCTTCATGGCAGATCGTTCCGCTTATACCGTCTCGACGGCGGTAGATCCGACGGCCGTGCGCCCGCCGATCGACGACGTGAATGAGATCATCCGCACCACGCCCGATCGGGTGCTTGCGGTCCTGGCCGATCTCAAGGCACAGGGCTACCGCCAGTTGACGGACCTCGGCGCCGCCGACTACTTGGAGCGCTCGCCGCGCTTCGATGTGATCTACCACCTCACCGCGCTGCCGGCGCAGGCGACGGCCGTCGCCGAGCTCGGGCGTCCGCGGCGTGCGCGGGTGCTCTGCGGCGTGGGCGAGGGCGTGACCGTCCCGAGCGCCGTGGCTCTCTGGCCCAGCGCCAACTGGCCCGAGCGCGAGATCTTCGACCTCTTCGGCATCACCTTCAGCGAGCATCCCGATCTGCGCCGCATCCAGATGCCGGCCGACTGGGAGGGTCATCCGCTGCGTAAGGACTATCCGCTGCGCGGGCCCGCGCGCGATCGCACGCCGCGCCCGCCGTTTGCTAGTAAGACCAACGTCCCGGCGCAGATGCCGCCCACCGGCGCCGTCGCCGAATCGCTGCGCAGGCAGATCTTTGAGCGCATGCACCGCAACGGCTCAGACGAGAGCGAGGCGAAGTCGTGAGCAATCTGCCGGACTGGCTCCCCGCGGCGGGCAACCCGCCCGGCATCGATCCACAGGCGGTGGTGACGCCGACGGCGCCCGAGGTCATCGCGCGCGGTGACAACGAGATGGTGCTCTCGATGGGCCCGCAGCACCCCTCGACCCACGGCGTGCTGCAGGTGGTGCTGGGCATCGACGGCGAGGAGGTCGTGCGCGCGGAGCCGGAGATCGGCTACCTGCACACCGGCATCGAAAAGAGTGCCGAGAATCTCTTCTGGAACCAGGCACTGACGGTCATCGACCGCATGGATTACCTGGGCCCGCTCACCAATAACTTCGCCTTCTGCCTGGGCGTGGAGCGGCTGCTGGGGATCACCGACCGGATACCGCGCCGTGCCCAGCAACTGCGTGTCCTCTTCGCGGAGATGACGCGCATCACGTCGCACTGCATTTGGTTGGGCACCCATGCCATCGACCTGGGTGCGATCTCGCCGTTCTTCTATGCCGTCGATCTGCGTGAGAACATCCTGGATCTGATCGAAGCGGCCTCCGGGGCGCGCATGAACCCGACCTACCTCCGCGTCGGCGGTATCAACGGCGATCTCCCGGAGGGATGGCTCGAGCGCCTGGATGCGCTGATCGCCAAGTTCCCCGCACGCATGCGCGAGCTGCGCGATCTGCTGCAGACCAACCCGATTTGGACCGATCGCGAGATCGACGTCGGCGTGATCTCGGCGGAGGATGCCGTCGCGTGGTCGTTGACGGGCCCGGCGCTGCGCGCCAGCGGCGTGGCGTACGATCTGCGCAAGGCATATCCGTACTCGACCTACGACGAGTACGAGTTCGACGTCCCGACGCGCACGGAGGGCGATTCGTATGCGCGTTTCCTGGTGCGCTTGGACGAGATGGAAGAGGCGATGCGGATCATCCGGCAGGTGCGCAAGAAGCTGGAGCCCGGTGCGGTGATGGTGGATGATCCCTCCATCGCTCTGCCGCCCAAGCCCGCGATCGCCCTCTCGATGGAGTCGCTGATCCACCACTTCAAGCTGGTCAGCGAAGGTTTCCGCGTGCCGGCGGGCGACGTCTACTCCGCCGTCGAGGGGCCGCGCGGTGAGGTGGGCTACTACATCGTGAGCAACGGCGACAACCGGCCGTGGCGCGTCCGCACGCGTCCGGCGTCGTTCTATAACTTGCAGGCGATCAAGAAGATCGCCACCGGGAATCTCATCGCCGACGTGGTGGTCATGCTCGGCTCGCTCGACCCGGTCTTCGGCGAGGTAGATAGGTGAGAACGAGTTTCGAAGAGCTCCGGGCCGAGCTGCAGCCGGAGATCGACCGCATCGTCGCCCAGTACCCGCAGCGCCGCAGCGCTCTGCTTCCCTTGGTCCATCTCTTTCAGGACCGCATCGGTTACGCGCCGCCCGAGGTCGTCGACTACGTCGCCGAGACCTGCGGCGTGACCGCGGCGCAGTGCGAGAGCGTGATCTCGTTCTACACGCTCTTCTACCGGCGCCCGATCGGCAAGTACAACCTCCAGGTCTGCCGGAATCTCTCGTGCACGCTACGCGGAGCCAAGCAGGTCATGGAGCGCTTCCGCGAGCGACTCGGCATCGACCATCTGCAGACGACTGACGACGGCCTCTTCAGCTACGAGGAGGTCGAGTGCCTCGCCGCCTGCGACCGTGCGCCGTGCATGCAGGTCAACTTGCGCTTCGTCTACGACCTGACCCCGGAGCTGGTCGACGAGATGATCGCGGCGATGCGCGCCGGGGCGTATCACGTCAAGCCGCTCGCTCAGACGGAGCCGCCGCCGCGCGAGGTACGCGGTCCGGCGTGGCCGCGCGCGCACCGCAAGAGCGCGGGCGCCGTCGGCGTGCCCAATCCCGACAATGCCAGTGGCGTCGGCGACCGCGATGGGAGCGAGGCCGCGCGGCGCCTCCGCCGTGAGGGCGTGGCCGCCCTCGCCGCTCCCGGACGCTTTGCTGATGCGCAGACGATCGACGCGATACTCGCCGCGCCCAACGACGGGGCGGTCATGGAGGGCCACGGCTGATGGGCACGTACGAGCCGATTCTCACGAAGGGTATCGGCGAGCTGGATCTCACCGAGATCGAGGTCTACCGCAAGACCGGCGGCTATGAGCAGCTGCGCCGCGCCGTGCGTGAGATGGAGCCCGATGCGATCGTCGACACGGTGATGAAGTCGAACCTGCGCGGCCGCGGGGGCGCCGGCTTTCCCACCGGGCGCAAGTGGTCGTTCCTGCCCAAGGACGGGCGGCCACGCTATCTGGTCTGCAACTGCGACGAAGCGGAGCCGGGCACGTTCAAGGACCGCATGCTGCTGGAGAAGACGCCCCATCAGGTGATCGAGGGGATCATGGTCTCCGCCTACGCCATCCGCGCCGCACGGGCATTCATCTACATCCGCGGCGAGATGCTGGAGGGCTACGAGATCTTCTGCCGGGCTTTGGGAGAGGCGCGTCAGGCGGGCCTCGTCGGCGAGAAGATCTGCGGCGGCGAGTGGGGCTGCGAGCTGGTGGTCCATCGCGGGGCCGGTGCCTACATCTGCGGCGAGGAGACCGGACTGCTCAACTCGCTGGAGGGCAAGCGCGGCGAGCCGCGTCTGAAGCCGCCCTTTCCAGCCACCGCGGGCGCGTACAACATGCCGACGGTCGTCAACAACGTCGAGACGCTGGCCTACGTCACGCAGATCCTCGCGCGCGGCGCCGAGTGGTTCGCCGCCATCGGCCCCGTCAAATCGCCAGGCCCAAAGATCGTCTCTGTCTCCGGCCACGTGCGCAAACCGGGCAACTACGAGGTGCCGCTGGGCATTAGCATCCGCGAGCTGATCTACGAGGTGGCCGGAGGATTCCGCGACGGCCGCACGTTCAAGGCGGTGCAGCCCGGCGGCGGCTCGTCGGCGTGTCTCTTCGAAGAGCATCTCGACACGCCATACGACTTCGACTCGATCGCGGCGGCGGGATCGATGTTGGGCTCCGGCGCGGTGGTGGTGATGGACGACACCGCCGATATGCTGGAGTGCGCCCTGGTTCTGCAGCGCTTCTTCGCGCACGAGTCCTGCGGGCAGTGCACGCCGTGCCGCGAGGGGACGCACTGGAGCGAGGCGATGCTCGAGCGCCTGTTGGAGGGGCGCGGCCGCAAGCTCGACGTCGATCTGCTGGGCACGATCGGCGACAAGATCGCCGGTCACAGCCTCTGCGCGCTCGGCGATGCGAGCGTTCCGTTCCTGCAGAGCGTGGTGAAGCGCTTCCCCGAGGAGTTCCTCCGCGGTGCGGCGCGCCTCCCCGGCGTCCCGCTTTTGGCGGCGGCCGCGAGGTAGAGGGAGAGTGCACACGAATATGGCCAAGACCGTGACCGTCACCATCGACGGTATAAGGGTGAGCGCCCCGGACGGTGAGCTGCTCATCGAGACGGCAAAGCGGATCGGACTACACGTTCCGAATTTCTGCTATAATCCGAAGCTGCGGCCGGCGGGTCTCTGCCGCATGTGCCTGGTTCGCATCGAGGGGCAGCCGAAATTGCAGATCGGCTGCAACACGCGCATCAGCGACGGCATGGTCGTCGACACCCTCTCCGAGGCCGTCGAGTCGGGTCGGCGCGCGCAGCTGGAGTTTCTGCTGCTCAACCACCCGCTGGACTGCCCGATCTGCGACAAGGGCGGCGAGTGCGATCTCCAGGACTACACGGTGGCCTACGGCGACGTGAGCTCGCGCAGCGGGATGGCCAAACTCTCTAAGCCCAAGGCCGTCGATCTCGGCCCCACGATCGTGTTGGACGAGCAGCGCTGCGTGCTCTGCCTGCGCTGCGTGCGCTTCGACGACGAGATCACGGGTGAGCGCGGCTTGGTGACCACTGCGCGCGGCGTCCACACGATCATCGCCACCGAGGGCGACCATCCCTACGTCTCGTACTTCTCTGGCAACACGACGGAGCTGTGCCCGGTCGGCGCGTTGACCTCGAAGACCTATCGCTTCAAGGCGCGTCCCTGGGACGTCAAGCCGACGCTCAC
>JAGWST010000154.1 GCA_028869325.1 bacterium
GTACCGGCGGCCTGATCGTGCACAACACGATGGCGATGGCGGCGGTGGTGGCGGAGGTACAGAAACCTACGCTGGTTCTCTGCCACAACAAGACGCTGGCGGCACAGCTCTGCGCAGAGTTCAAGGAGTTCTTCCCGAACAACGCCGTCGAGTATTTCGTCTCCTACTTCGACTACTACCAGCCTGAGGCGTACATCGCCCACACCGACACGTACATCGAGAAGGACAGCTCGATCAACGACGAGATCGAGCGCCTGCGCCATAGCGCCACGCAAGCGCTGCTGACACGCCCGGACACGCTGATCGTGGCCTCGGTCTCGTGCATCTACGGCCTGGGCTCGCCGGCCGATTACCTGGAGCTGTCCTGCCGCATTCGCGTGGGCGAGGAGTGGGACCGCGACGGATTGCTGCGCAAGCTGGTGGACATGCAATACCGGCGCAACGATCTCAATCTCGTGCGCGGGACCTTCCGCGTGCGCGGCGACACGCTGGAGTTCGTGGGGGTCGATGAGGAGCTGGTGCACCGCATCGAGTTCTGGGGCGACGAGATCAGCGCCATCAACGTCGTCAACCAGCTCACCGGCGAGTACGTGGAGTCGAAAGACGAGCTGATGATCTTTCCGGCCAAGCACTTCATCACGCCGGAGGAGAAGATGCAGCGCGCCATCCGCTCCATCGAAGAGGAGCTGCAAGAGCGCCTGGCGTGGTTCCGCAGCCACGGCAAGCTGCTCGAGGCGCAGCGTCTGGAGATGCGCACCAACTACGACCTGGACATGCTGCGCGAGGTGGGCTACTGCAACGGCATCGAGAACTACTCGCGGCACCTGACCGGGCGCGAGCCGGGCTCCACGCCGTGGTGTCTATTGGACTTCTTTCCCAAGGACTGGCTGCTCTTCGTGGACGAGTCGCACGTCACGCTGCCGCAGGTGCGTGGGATGTACGGCGGTGACCGGTCGCGCAAGGAGTCGCTCGTCGAGCACGGCTTTCGCCTCCCCAGCGCCATCGACAACCGGCCGCTCTTCTTCGAGGAGTTCGAGCAGCACCTCAACCAGGTCGTCTATGTCTCAGCGACGCCGGCATCGTACGAGATCGGCAAAGCGGCGCAAGTCGTGGAGATGATCGTGCGCCCGACCGGCTTGGTGGACCCCGAAGTGGAGGTGCGCGCGACGCGTAACCAGGTCGACGGCCTGATGGAGGAGGTACGCCGCCGCAGCACGCGCAACGAGCGCGTGCTGGTCACCACGCTCACCAAGAAGATGGCCGAGGACCTCACCGACTTTCTGTTGGAGATGGGCTTTCGCGTGCGCTATATGCACTCCGAGGTGGAGACGCTGGAGCGCATCGCCATCCTGCGCGATCTGCGGCTGGGCGAGTTCGACGTGCTGGTCGGCATCAATCTGTTGCGCGAGGGGCTCGATCTGCCGGAGGTCTCGCTGGTGGGCATCCTCGACGCCGACAAGGAGGGCTACCTGCGCTCCTCGACGTCGCTCATCCAGACCATCGGCCGCGCCGCACGCAACGTGGAAGGCAAGGTGATCATGTACGCCGACGTGATCACGGAGTCGATGGCGCGCGCGATCGACGAGACCAAGCGCCGCCGCGAGATGCAGATCGCCTACAACTTGGAGCATGGCATCGAGCCGCGCACGGTGCGCAAGCAGATTCGCGACATTCTGGCGCAGGTCGGGGCCCCGGCGGAGGGTGCGGCCGAGGCCGTCAAGAGCGATCGCCTGCCGCGCGAGGTTGCGCTGGCGATGGCCAGAGACCTGGAGCAACAGATGAAGCAGGCCGCGGCCAACTTGGAGTTCGAGAAGGCGGCAGCCCTGCGCGACGAGCTGATGGAGCTGCGCAAGCAATTGGGCGGCAACGAGTCGGTGCTCTTCCAGGGCAAGGCCCCGAAGATCTTCGAGAAGTCGCTCACCGAGCTGCTGCGCTAAAGGCGCCGCGTGGAACTCGTCCTTGAAGGAGCGCAAGTTCGCGCGTTTCGTAATCCACTCGAGATTATCACCACCGCATGCACTGGCGACGTCGACGCTGCGCTGCAACGCGTCGATCGGGCGCTCGACGCCGGGCACTACGTGGCGGGTTTCCTCTCGTACGAGCTGGGCATGGCGCTTCTACCGCGGCTCCCGGAGCCACCCACAAGCGAGGCTCCGCTCTTGATGCTCGGCGTATATGACCACCCTGTGGAACCGCCCAACGAAAAATGCGCTAATTATGAGGTGACGCCGTTGGTCGGCGGCATCCCGCGCAGGCGCTACGGCGATGACATCGCCGCGCTGCTTCACGCGATTAGGGAAGGCGATCTCTATCAGGCAAACTATTCGGTCCCGTTCTCGTTCGGCTTTTCCGGCGACCCGTGGGGACTCTTCCAAGCGTTGTGCGCGCGCTGCGCAGCTGGACACGCGGCATTCGTGCGCTGGGGAGGCCGTGCGCTGCTCTCGTGTTCGCCCGAGCTGTTTCTCTCGCTCGACGGTTCCCATGTGAAGGCCAAGCCGATGAAAGGGACCACCACGCTCGAAGCGATCGACGATCTGCGCTCGGCGAAGAATCGCGCCGAGCACGTCATGATCGTCGATCTCTTGCGCAACGACCTCCACCGCATCTGCAGCGACGTGCGCGTGGAGCGGCTCTTTGAGATCGAGCGCCATCCGACGTTTGCCACAATGACTTCCACGATCATCGGTACATTGCGCCGCGGCGTTCGCATGCGAGAACTGCTCGGCGCGACATTTCCATGCGGCAGCGTCACGGGGGCGCCGAAGATCGCCGCGATGCAGCATATCGCGCGGCTCGAGCGCCGCCCACGCGGTCCCTACACCGGCAGCATCGGTTATCTAGCCCCAGACCGGAGCGGCTCCTGGAACGTCGCGATCCGCACCGCCCACCTTGATCTCGCGCGGGGAACGGGGGTCCTCGAGATCGGCGGCGGCATCGTTGCCGACTCCACCAGCGAGGCGGAATGGGCGGAGGTGCTGATCAAGCGCCGATTCTTCGCCGAGCTTGCGCCGCGCGTCGAGATCCTGGAGACGCTGCGCCGCGAGGCGGATGGCGGCTACCGCGCGCTGGAGGCGCATCTCCGGCGCATGGAGCGTAGCGCCGATGTTCTGGCCTACCCGTTCGACCGCGCGGCGGCGCAGAGGGCGCTTCACGCCGTGCCCGCGAGCAACGAAGCCGTGCTCGTGCGGTTTGCCCTCGGGGCCAGCGGTGACCTCACCATCACGACGCGTTCGCTTCGTACGCCGCCCGAGCCGGTCACGATCGCCATCGCGCCGCAGCGGCTCTCCACCGGCGACCCGCTCCTGATGCACAAGACATCGTGGCGCCCCCGCCATGATGCCGCCTCGCGCTGGGCCGCCGAACGGGCCGTCTTCGAGGCGCTGCTCTGCAACGAGCGCGGTGAGATCGCCGATGGCGCGCGCACGAGCGTCTTCGCGCGCATCCATGGACGACTGCTGACGCCTGCGCTGGAGAGCGGCGCACTGCCGGGGACCCTTCGCGCGGGCCTACTCGCCGAAGGCCTCGTCGCAACCGCCGTCCTCACGCCGAACGACCTCGTTTCGGCGAGTGAGCTGTACGTAGGCAACAGCGCGCGCGGTCTCGTGCGCGCGCAGTTGCGCTAACCGATCCTAACGGAGGTTCACGGTCACCGCGCACGGCTATTCGTAGCCCGCTTCGATGCCGCGCTCTCCTTCCAGCATCGGGACGGGACGGGTAAGCGGCGGCGACGCGGCGAGCGGTTCACGCTCCCACCATGCGTCGAGGCGGAGCTTCGCAGCCGTCAGGGCCACGCGCATGCCCCAGCCGCAGATCCAAGCGAGTGGCACGCCGAAGAGGCCCAGCCCCGCGACGTGGATGAAGAGCCAGGCCAGCGGCAGCACCACCAAACTCGTGGCCGTCCCCACGATCATGGAGAAGCGCGTGTCGCCCGCGGCACGGATGGCCGAGATGCCGATGATGGCGTGGCCTTTCAGCGGCATCGTCAGCATGTAGAGCGCCATCGGTCCGGCGGCCAGCGCCGCCAGTGCCGGCTGGAGCGTCAGCGCGAAGGCGATGGGCCAGGCCAAGGCCGCGAGCCCCGCCCCGCAGATCAGACAGGCAACCGTGCCCAGGCGCATCGAGCGCGCGTGAAACCAGCGCGCCCCCTGGGGATCGCGCGCGCCGAGGCGCTGACCGATCACCGTCTGCGCGGCGTAGCCGAACGGACCGGGGAGCGCGAAGCTCAGCTCGGCGACCACGTTGATCGCGCGCAACGCCGCCACGGCGGCCACGCCTAGCGGCGCCACCAACCCCACCATGACGAGGTCGGGCGTGAGCATGGCGGCCAAGAAGGCCACCTCGGGCAGTGCCAGCACCACGCTCTGACGGGCCAATTGCCAGTCGACGTCGAGCCGCTCGAGGATCTTCAAGTCGGCGCGGCGCTTGACGAGGAAGACGCAGTAGACGAAGCCCGCGCACTCCGCCAAGAGCGAGGAGACGCCCGCGCCGGCGATGCCGAACGGATGGTGCGTGCCGATGCCCAAGGCGAGGACCGCCAGCAGCGGCAGGTGGACGGCGTTGATGACCACCAGCACATGTACCGTGGGCTTGGCGTCCCCCGCGACGCTGAGCGCCGAGAGCGTGACGATCTCGTAGGCGATGAACAGCATGGTGAGCGCGCGCAGCGTCAGGTAGAGCGCGCCTTGATGGAGGACCGGCAGCGGGCCGATCAGCGCGCGCAGCATGGCCTCGCCGCCGATGGCCGTAGCGGCGGCGAAGACGGCCGCCAAGGCGAACGGCGCCACCGACGAGGCACGCACCACGCGGCCGAAGCCGGAGTAGTCGCGCGCGCCGATGTACTGCGCTCCGAGAATCGAGAGCCCGGAACGCATGCCGTAGACCAGCGCGACCATGACGGCGAAGATCGCCGTCGCGGCGCTGAGGGCGGCCAGCGGCTCGCGGCCGAGCGCACCGACGGCGATCGTGTCGCCGATGCCTAGGAGCTGATCGGCGAGTAACGAGACGATCTGCGGTACGACGAGGCGCCCCACGACGCCGCGTAGGTCGCGATGATCGATCACGTCGTCGCGAGGAGTCACCTTCGTGCGTTCGAGCAGGGTGCGCGGGGGCCTTTGCGAATGGCGGGATCGTGAAGGTTACGTTTACGCGCAGACCGTAGACCAGCGAGACCAGGATGACGAAGATCGCCGTCGCCCCGCTGAGCGCGGCCAGTGGTCCACGCCCCAGCGTCGAGCAGGGCGTGCGTGGGCCTTTGCGAATGGCGTCTGCGTGAAGCTCTCGTTTACGATAGAAGAGCGCGCTGAGCCGACGATCTTGCGCGCGCGGCTTGCGCGCGTTCCGCGCGGCGCGCTGCTGCTCTATCGTTGGTATGCGGGCGCGCTGCTGCGGCAGGACGGCGCCGTCTGCGGCGCCTTCGATCGCGAGCATCGCGCCGTCGCCCTACGCGAGAGCGAGGTCCCCAGCGAGCTCACGCTAGAGGTTGAGCCGCACGGCTTGCCGGCCAGCGGCCTGCCGTCGGGGCCGGGGCTGCGCTGGAGCTGGATGCAGCGCGCACGCGCGATACCGCTGCACGCCCGCTTGTTGCTGGCGAGCGAGCCGCAGCGGTTCCAGGAGCTCTCCTCGCATTCGCCGGCAGCGGTCGGCCATGCGCACCTCGACGTCGCCTGGCTCTGGACCAACGTGCAGGCGCGGCGCAAGTTCGCGCGTACGATGGCCAATCAGGTGCGCTACGTGGAGGACGACCAGGCCTTCATCTTCGCGCAGTCGCAGCCGCAGCTCTACGCGTGGCTGGCAGAGGACCAGCCGGCGCTCTTCCAGCACGTGCGCGCGCTGGCCGAAGAGGGCCGCGTCGACGCGAGCGTCGCCGCCATGTGGGTGGAGCCGGATTGCCACGCGCCGAGCGGCGAGTCGCTGCTGCGCCAGCTGGCATACGGGCGGCGCTACGCGCGCGAGCAGCTGGGCACGGAGGCGGAGGTCTGCTGGCTTCCGGATAGCTTTGGCTTCCCCTCAACCCTGCCGACGCTCCTGGCGCATGCCGGAGCGGCGTACTTCTACACCACCAAGCTGCGTTGGAACGAGCGCACGCGTTTTCCGTACACGCGGTGGTGGTGGGAGGGGCCCGACGGCGCGCGCTTACTAGCCGTGCTGGGTGGCTCGTACGAAGGCGCGGCGACGCCCCGCCGCATCGCGCAGGCGCGCGACGAGGAGACGCCGCTGGTGGTGGGCTACGGCGACGGCGGCGGAGGGCCCACCTTGGGAACGCTGGCGGAGGTGCGCGAGGCGGGGCTGCCGTGGACGGGCGCGGCGTCCTGGTTCGCGCGGACCGCGCAGCACGCCGGAGCCGCGCTTCCCACCTACCGCGGCGAGCTCTATCTGGAATATCACCGCGGCACCTATACCACGAATGCCGCGTTGAAGGGCGCCAACGCGATGTTGGAGCTGCAGCTTGGGCACGCGGAGGAGCTGACCGCGTGGTGCACCGCGATGCGCGTGGCGCAGTCGATGCTGCGCGAGAGCCGCGCCGATCTCGCGGCGGCCTGGCGCGGCGTCCTGACCCAGCAGTTTCACGACGTCATCGCCGGCACGTCGATCGCCTCGGTGACGCATGACGCGCTGGAGGCGTACGCGGCGGCACAGCGGCGCGTCGATGCGGTGCTGGCGCGCGCGGCCGCCGTGCTGCCCCGCGAGGGCCACGGGCGCGGCGGACGCGGGCTGGAGATCGTTCCGCCGGTCGCGCAGGAGGACGGGACCTGGCTGCTTGACAACGGTCACGTGCGCGCGCGCGTCGACGGCGCCGGAGCCATCGTCGCGCTGGAGGCGGGCGGCGAGGGGTACGTCAAGCGCGCCAACGTCCTGCGTGCCTTCGTGGATCGGCCGCGCGCGTGGGAGGCCTGGAATCTGGACGCCGGCTATCGCCGGCGGCCCTTGCAATTGGGCGCCGCCACCGTGCAGGGCGCGCGCGACGGCGTGCTGGTGCGGCGCACGCTGGGTGCCTCGGAGATCGAGCAGCACATCGCCGCTTGGCCCGGCGAGCCGTGGGTGCGCGTGGTGACGCGCGTGGCGTGGCGCGAGCGCCGCACGATCCTGCGCGTGGAGCACACGTTCGAGCGCGACGACGAGCAGGCGATCTTCGGCGAGCCTCACGGCACGCTGAGCCGCCCGGTACGCCCGGGCAGCGAGGCGGAGCGCGCCAAGTTCGAGGCGCCGGGGCAGCGCTTCTGCTCCGTCGCCGGCTGTGCCGTCTTCACGGTCGACCGCTACGGCTGGAGTCTCGCACCGGGGCAAGACGGCGGCGTAGAGGTGGGTCTCTCGCTCTTGCGCGGCAGCACCTGGCCCGACCCCGAGGCGGATGCCGGCGAGCACGTGGTGGAGTATGCGTTGGTGCCGCACGGCGGCGCATCGCTGGGGGAGCTGGAGCGCGCCTGGCAGCGCTTCGCGCAGCCGCGCCGCCCGCCGCTGATCCACTGCCACGCGGCGAATACGATCGTGGTGGCCGTCAAGCCGGCCGACGACGGCGAGGGAGTGGTCGTACGCGTGCGCGAGTGCGACGGCGTGGGCGGTGAGGTCCCGCTGGAGTTCTCCATCCGCCCGCTCGCCGTCGAGCGGGTCGATGGGGAGGAGCGGCCGGTGCCCGGCGGCGCACTGCACCTGGACGACTGCACGATCCGCCTTCCCATGCGCGCCTTCGGCCTAGCCGCCGTGCGCGCGCACTACCCGATCAAGGACTTTTGAAGGACGCTCTCGGTATGATTCGCGGTTTGGTCTTCGATTTGGACGATACGCTCTGCGACGACACGAACTCGTACCACCGGGCCGCGCTTAGCGCGGCCCGCGAGCTGGCCGCGGCGCACGGGGTCGACGCGTACGCGTTGAAGGAGGCCTACATCCGTGAGGCCGACGGCTTCTGGCAGCGCCTAACGCACGAGGAGATCGGCAAGAGCGTGGGCATGCTGCGCGTGCGAATGTGGGCGGCGGCACTGGCGGACGTGGGCGTGCGCGACGAGAGCGAGGCGCTGCGCGCCGCCGATCTCTACAACCGTGCCCGCAATACGAATCTTGCGCTCTTTCCCCAAGTGGAGGGGCGCTTGGCGGATTGGCGCGCGCGCTATCGCCTGGCCCTGCTCACCAACGGCTTCGCCGAGACGCATCGCGAGAAGATCGCGCTCTTGGAGCTCGAGCCGTTCTTCGACGCCATCCTCATCGCGGACGAGGTCGGCATGGTCAAGCCGGATCCGCGCGTCTTTCTGCACGCCTGCCAGCGCTTGCAGACGGAGCCGCCGCAGACGGTGATGGTCGGCGATCGCTACGATCGAGACATCGCCGGCGCGATGGAGGCGGGCCTGCACACGGTGTGGGTCAACGTGCGCGGCGAGGCGCTGCCCGCTGGCCAGCCGCCGCCGGATGCGGTCATCGCCGAGATCGGCCAGTTGGACGAGGTGCTGAGCCGATGGCTCTGACGCTCGCCGTCTTCGCCCGCGCCGGACGGCTCTATCGCGAGAACCCGATTCTGGTGCTGCCGACGCTGCTGATCCAGGGTCTGGCGTTCGGCCCGCCTCTGGCCGGATGGCTCGCGCGCGGCCATGGGCACGCTCTGCAGAGCGGAAGCGTCGCGTTGCTGGTCTCGCTGGCATGGCTCGGCGTATACTTCTTCGCCGGAAACTTTCTCACCGCGGCGTCGATGGGCATGAGCGCGGCGGCCTGGCGCATCGATCTCGCGACCCTGACCGACGGCCTGCTGGCCGGCACGCGGCGCTGGTGGAAGCTGGCGCAAGCCGTGCTGCTCTTCATCCTGATCGCGATTCCGCTGGGCTTCGCGGGGTTGGTGGTGTTGGACGCATCGATCCCGCAGGAGGCGCGACGGCGGGCCTTCCTCACCCACCCGCCGATGGCCGTGATCGGGGCCTTCGTCGTGCTGGGCCTGGCCTTCTGGTTCTTCACGGTCTACCTGGTGCCGGCCATCGTCATCGGTGAGCGCAGCGTCGTGGACGCGCTTCGCCGTGCCGCGCGGCTCTCGTGGCGGCGCGGCCGCGAGACGCTGGCCCTGTTGGCGCCGCTGGCGCTTGTCGCCGGGCTGCTGGTGCTGGGCGGCAAGTACGGGGCGGAGCTGCTTGCGCAGGGGCCGCTCTGGATGCGCATCCTCTACGAGATGCTGAACAATCTGGCCGAGGTGCTTTGGGGGACGTACACCACGCTGGCGATCGCCGGCCAGTTTCTGGAGCTGGAGGGCGCTGTGCAGGGTCTGCATGCGCGGCCGCTCGCTCCCCGCTACGAGTAGCGGCTGCCGGGCTAGGGAAAGCACGGCGCCGGGTACGAAGTATGCGTTCGTTCCCCCAAGGTAACGTCGCAGCCTACGTGCGCATGGAGGCCATCGTGGTCGAGTCAACCGCCGGGGTCTTCTCCAGAGCGTGGCACGTGCTCAGTGCCAACTGGATTCTGATCATCCCCGGCATCGTGGCGGGGGTCGCTGGCGGCGTCGTACGATCCGTCCTGGGACCGCATTACGTCATCTCGCCGGACGGCAGCGTGACGGCCATCGGAGGTGGGTTCTTCCTCCGGGAGATCGCCCTCTTGATCCAATTCGTGCTCTTCGTCGCCTCGGTAACGTACACCACGGGCATGGCCGGCGCCGCGTGGCGTGCGGGAACCACGACGTTGGCAGATGGCACCGTCGCCTTCGAGCGCGACGCGGGCAAAGTGATCGTGGCGCTGATCGGCCTGGTGGTGCTGGGCTTGGTGGCGATCTTCTTGAGCATCTTTACCTTCGGCCTGGCCATGCTGGCGTTCATCTTCTTCGTGGTCTACACATTCCCGGCCGCCGTGATCGGCGAGATCCCGGGACTCGAGGCCATCCGTGAGAGCGTACGCGTGGCGCAGAATCGTGCCAGTTCGACGCTGATCATGATCGTCTTGATCGCGGTCATCGGTATCATCGTCGGGATCGTCACGAGTGCTCTGCACGTCGTGCCGTTCCTGGGCCCGATCATCGGCGGCCTGATCAGCGGCGCGGCTTCGGCGTACTTCACGCTGGTGGTAGCGGGCGAGTACCTGCAGCTCAAGGCGTCGGGCGCCTAAACGCGGCTCCGCCGCTCCCTACTCGGCCAATCCCAGCAGGCGCCGCAGACCGCGCAGCAGGGGCCGCGCCCCGGCCGGCGCGAGAGCCTCCAAACGGCGCAGAAACTGCCGCGCCCCCACGGCCCTGCGCTCCTCCGGCCGCAGCGTGAAGATGGTGTTGTGCTCGTGCGCGCTCTGCGCCTCCGAGCGATGCGGCGAGTAGTAGTACGAGGCCACGGACTTGCGCGTGACGCCGGCCGGAAGATGCAGCTGCTTGTAGCCGTGAAAAGAGCGGTCGTGCGTCTCCATGATGACGCAGCGGTTGATGATGGGCTGAATGTAGGCACGGCGCTGCGACATATCTTGCGCCCAGAGCTCGAGATAGCCGCCCCACGGCTCATGCCACTCGGGGTTGAGATAGATCAACAGATTGAGACGGCGATAGAGGCCCAGGCGCAGATGGAGATTGAAGTCCGCGTGGATGTCCAAGTAGCTGCCGTCCGGGCCCTGATGCAGCCCTCCGCCGTGCAGCTCGGGATCGGGGCGCAGCTCCTGGATGCCGGTGATGCGCTCCAGCCACCGCATGAAACGCTCGGAGCGCAGATCCGCGAAGACGGCTTGGAAGACGGGATCGAGGCGCTCGATGCGCTCTTCGGCATTCTTGACCTCGGCCAGGCCCTCGAATGCGATCGCCATCTGCTCCGGCGAGGGAAAGGCCTCGTAGGCGCGGCGCGCGATCTCCGCGCGCAGCATTCCTTCGATGACCACGTGCCGAATGGGATCGCCCACGCCGAACGCCGCGCGAATGCGCTCCGCCTCGCGCTCCAGCCGATCGATGTCGACGGCCGGCAAGGTAGTCTCCATGGCGGGGGCGCTTCGCCGCCTCGCGCGGCGCTCCCGGCTCAGCAGATGCTAGAGGCGCCGACTAGAGCAGGGTGCACCACTGGGCGGCCTCGGGGCCCTTCGCGTGCACGGCCTCGTCGTAGGCCTGCTGCAACCGCGTAGTGACCGGCGCCTTTGCGCCGTGCGGGAACTCGTGATCGTCGATGGCACGCACGCCCGCCACCTCCGCGGCCGTCCCCGTGATGAAGACCTCCTCTGCGGCCAGCAGATCCTCCAGCGCGAACGGCGCCACCGTGGTGGGGATGGCCAGCCGCGCCGCCAGCGCCAGCACGGTGCCGCGCGTGATGCCCGGCAGGATGTCCTCATCGGCGTCGTTGGTGTACAGCACGCCGCCCTTGACGAAGAAGACGTTGTCGCCGGAGCCCTCGGCCACTCGGCCGAACTCGTTGAGCATCAGCGCCTCGTCGAAGCCGCGCGAGAGCGCGTCGCTCATGGCCAGCACGCTGTTGGCGTAGTGGCCGCTGCACTTCACGGTGCTGGGCAGGGACTTTGAAGAGGATTTACGCCACGGCGAGACCGTGAGCCGCACCGTGGGGCGATCCGCGTTGCCCGAGAAGTAGCCGGCGAGCGGGCGGACGGCCACCATCACATGCGTCGGCGCGTGGCTGTAAGGCGCCAGCGAGAGGCCACCGGCGCCGAACCAGGTCAGCGGGCGGATGTAGCACTCACCGATGGCGTTCTCACGCACGGTCCGAGCGGCGGCATCGCAGAGCTCCGCCGCGCTGTACGGGACCTTGAGCCGATAGACCTCGGCGGAGCGGAGGAAGCGCTCCATGTGATCTTTGAGCCGGAAGATCGAGAGCCGGCGCCCCGCCTCGTAGGCCCGAATCCCCTCGAAGACGCCGCTGCCGTAGTGCAGCGCGTGGGTGAAGGGATGAATCTCGAAATCGCTCTGCTCGACCATCGCCCCGTCGTACCAGAAGAGCGGGGCGACGTCGACGGCGGGGGTGGGACGCTGGGGCTGGGCCATGGCCACGGTTGCTTCCTCCTGATGAA
>JAGWST010000155.1 GCA_028869325.1 bacterium
GGCGGTCACCGTTGCGCCCGGGACCGGCCTGCCGTCGGCGCCGACGACGGAACCGGCGATGAAGGTTGTGGACTGTGCCTGCGCGGCCGTCTGGGCTGCGAGCAACAGAGCGGCCACGGTCACGGCCCGAAGAGAGAGGCACACAGGGGGACTCCAATCCCGAAGCGGCGGCACGTCGCCGCTAGAGGGCGCTCGCGCGCCGGGCCCCGTAATTTGCGATTCAATCGCAAATTCCTCTCCGGGCCAAGGGTGCGCGCCGACGGTGCGGAAGGCCGGGCTCGGGAGGGATGAGATTGCAGATCGAGATCGGCGGGGAGCGCGTCGCATTCGACCAGGCAGGCAGCGGCGAGGCGCTCCTCTTTCTTCACTCGCTGGGCGCATCGAGGGTGATATGGCAGGGTATGCTGCGAGCCTTCTCGGCACGCTATCGCTGCCTCGCCCCGGACAACCTGGGGCACGGTGAGTCGACGCGCCATCGCGAGATCGACGCCGGGCGCATCGTCGATGCGCATCTCGGCCTGCTCGACGCACTGGGGGTGCGGCAGGTGCACATCATCGGCGTATCGATGGGAGGCTGCTGGGCGTTGGAGATGTGGCGGCGCCGGCCTGCGGTCGCGCGCTCGCTCGTGATCTGCGACTCGTTTGCCTCAGTTGCCGATCCGGAGAGCGCGATTCGCGAGCGGAGGCGCTCTCGAAGACCGGCATGGCCGATTTTGGGCGCGAGTACGCGGCCACCGTGCTCAAGGGCTCCCCCAGCGATGAGGCGCGGGCCTCCCTGGCGGGGGCGGTGGCGCAGTGCTCAAAGGCGGCATACCTGGAGACGGCGCGGGCGACCTTTCGCTCGAACACGGAAGACGTCTTGAAGACGGTGACCGTTCCGGCGCTAATCGTGACCGGAGACCGCGACGACCGGATCCTGCCGGCCAACTCGGAGCACATCGCCCGGGAGATCCCGGGTGCGGAGCTGGCGGTCATTCCCCATGCGGGACACTTGCCGCAACTGGACAACCCGGCGGCCTTCGAGGCAGCCTTGGCGGCCTTTTTGGGGCGGACATCAAAGGTTGCCGCGAGCTGAAGCCGATAGCGGCCGCATCTTGAGCGCGAAGAGGAGAGATCGATGGCGCAGACCCTTCCCCCACCGCGAGAGTACGCCGCCTGGCTGGCTGCGTTTCGCATCTACATGGGCCTCTTCTGGCTCATCGCCGGCGTGCTCAAGATCGGCAGCGGCAGCTTCGTGGGTTCGAACGGCATGATGGTGCGGATGGTCACAAACTTTGCCGTCAAGACGCACGGCGCGTACCACGATTTTCTGGTCCACACCGTGCTGACGCACGCGACGCTCTTCGGAGAGCTCGTGCAATGGGGCGAGACTCTCGCCGGCCTCTCGCTGCTCCTCGGCCTGCTGACGCGCGCGGGTGGGGTCGTCGCCGCCTTCTTGGCGCTCAACTACTGGATCGCCAGGGGCGCGGGCGCATCGCCGGAGGATTACGTCGGGCTGGAGGTCTTGGCGGCGGCCGCGAGCCTCGTGCACGCCGTGCTGCCCACGGGGCGCCTCTTCGGACTGGACGGCACCCTGCGCGCTCGAGGGAGGTAGCCGGCGTGGAGATCGTCGTCGCGGCCGCTCCGTACGAGGTCTTCGTGCGCATGCCGGCCGCGCACGATGAGTTGCTCTCGGGCCGCGGAGCCTGTACAATCGCGCTACCGGGTGGGCCCGCGCCATGGGAGGGTCGCCATGCTTGCGATTCCGATCGAGGGTGGAGAGCTCTACGGTTCCACGCTAGGATCCGGCAAGACGTGCCTCATGCTGCACGGCGGATTCGGATTCGACCAGAGCTTCCTGCGGCCATGGCTCGACCCGCTCGCCCAGGTGATGCGGCTGGTCTACTTCGATCAACGCGGCTGCGGCCGCTCGGCTGGCGTCCCGCCGCCGAATACGATTGCGCAACTCTGTGCGGACGTCGAAGCCGTGCGCGCGTGCGTTGGCGCGGCACGCACGACGCTGCTGGCGCACGGATTTGGCGGATTCGTTGCGTTGGAGTACGCGTTGCGCTACCCCGAGCGCATCGATCGTCTGATCCTGGTGAACAGCGCGCCAACGTTCCCGATCGACGGCGAGGCGCGTGAGGCCATCTTGCAGCGCGGCGCGATCGATAGGCTGATCGGGCGCCTCAACCTCGACGCCTCGTCCGATGACGACCAAGCACTGGGCCGCGCGGTGCGCGATGCGCTGCCGCTGCTGTTCTTCGATCCGAGGAGTGCGTGCTGCGAGGAGATGCTAGCGACCACCGCGTGGTCGGCGCAGGCGGCGTTCCAATGGCGGAGCATCTTCGGCGGCTGGAGCGTGTGCGATCGTCTGGCCAAGATCGCGGTTCCGACGTTGATCCTCGCCGGAGAGCGCAACGTGTTCATGCCGCCCTCGCAAGCATATGCGCTCCACGAGGGCATCGTTAACTCGCAGCTGCGGCTCTTCAAGGCGAGCGGTCACTTTCCGTACGCGGAGGAGCCGGCTCTCTTTTTCGACCGCGTGCTGGAGTGGCTGAA
>JAGWST010000156.1 GCA_028869325.1 bacterium
GCCGGCGGCCCCGGCGTCGCCGCCGGACCGCCGGGCGCGGCCGGCGCGCCGCCGCCACCGCCGCACGCCGTGAGCATCGCTGGCACCGCGATCGCGAAGAGAGATGCCCATCCAAGGCGCATGAGGAGTCCCTACCGCGGCAGGCCCACCGCACGACCAAAGAAGATCCCGAGCGTGATTCCGCGCTCGTGATAGATGCTGGCCCCGGTGGCACGATCGTAGTGGTTTCCGAGCGTCCCGCCGAGAATGATACCGAAGTTTGGCCGGATCCAATGCTTCACCGTCAGATCCGCCTCGAAGAGCCGCTGGAACGTGACCAGCGAAGGCGGAAAGCCGACCAGAACGCTGGGTTGGCTGCCGTCCACCAGTGTGAACGTCACCTGATCGCGCCCGAGGACCGAGTATTCGGTGACGAGCTCCGTCGCGGACGTATTGATGCCGTTGGTGTTCGACGGCATGAAGCGCAGCGTGTAGACCATCGGCCCGGCGTAGTACGACGGGCCGATGCTGGCGAATCGCGTGGCGCTGCCGTCGGGATTCTGCATATCGGCGAGGCCCAGGCCCAGCACGAAGTTTCGCTTGGCGTTGAGCTTCGCATCGGCTTCGAGGTAGGCCATGCGGTAGGGCAGGATCTGGCCGCTGGCAACGCTCACCTGCGCGTACGTGTAGAAGCCCGGTGACCACGCGTGGTAGTCGTCCAGATAGGCCGCCCGCGCATCGCTCTGCTTGGGCCGGTCGGCGTCGTTGCGATTGAGCAGCGTGATCGAGGGGACGTCCTTGCCCATCTGCTCTTGATAGCGCAGCGTTTGAATCGACCACGGCCCGTAGAGGTTGCCTGGGCTCGAGAACGAGTAGACCGAATCGTTCAGCGTCAGCTCACCGGCATGCGCCATGCCGGCCATCGTCGACACCGCGAGCGCCAGCGCGACGGCGATGCGGGGCAGTACCTGTGGCAATCCGATCCTCCTCATATCGCTCAGGCACCGGCCGCGACGGTCGCCCCATCGCCCTCCGTGATCGCCCAGCCGTAGATGCGCGCGCCGGCCTCAAGCTCGATGCTCGCGCCGCCGTACGCCGTCTTCGGCAGCTCGGCGCTGCCGACGATGGCCCCCGAGGCGATGGAGAGGCTCTCCTCCGCGAAGAGATGGCCGAAGACGATGCTGCCGCGCCCGAGCAGGATGCTCCCGTGGGCGACCAGGTTTCCGTAGACGCGCGCGCCCTCGCCGACGGTGATATCGCGATCCGATTTGACGCAGCCGCGGATCGTCGAGTTGGGCCCCAACTGCACGGAGTTGGTGCAGATGATGTCGCCGATCAATGTCTCGCCGGCCGCAAGCTCGTTGGTCGAGACGGCGATCTCGCGGTCGCCGCTGGAGAGCATCGGCACGCGCTCTGCGGTCGGCCCGGCCGCCGCCGCCGCATCTGCCGGCGCGCCGACGGTCACGGGACGACCGAAGAGGCGAAGGAACCTTGAGTTGACGCCGATGATCAGCGCCTGCGATGCGCATGCCGAACGCCCGAGATCGGCGTCGCCGCCGATGGTGAAGTTGCCCTCGACGTCGGCCCAGCGCTCCATGCTGACCCCTTCGCCGACGCTCGCATCGCCATCGGCCGCAAGCGTTCGCAGACGGACGTTGGCCCCCAGCGAGGCGCCGGCTTCGGCGTAGACATCCAGCAGCGCCGCATCCCGTCCGACGACCACCGGCCCACGCGCCAGCACGACGTCTTCAAAGCGGCCGCGATTGGGCAGATCGAGCCGGTCCATGACCCGCGCGAACTCCTGCTTACGAGCCAAGTACGGAACGCGCACGCCGACCGGTGCCTTCTTGGTCAGCAGCTGGGCCTTCTCGCGCAGCGACTTGCCGAGATAGCGCGGGTCGCGAGAGTAGCTCTCGTCGACGGGCAGCGCGGCGTCGTCGCGGCGTGCGGCCAGCTCTATGAGCCCCGCTGCCATCGGGAGCACGATCCCGATAGCGAATACGACATAAATCAGCGCCTCGCTCACGCCTCGGCCCCCACCTTGCTGCGCGCCGTCTTCTCCCAACCCGGGCGGCGCCGCTTGAGCGAGTCGCCGATCGCATCGATGAAGCCGGTCGTGATCGCCCACGAATTGAACGGGAACATGTAGAAGAGGAACGGCAAGAGATAGAGGCGCGCCGTCGATCCGTCCAGCACCTCGGCCGTCGCGATCTGGTAGACGGGGGCGAAGTTGCCGAACGCGTTGTAGAGCACCACGGCAAACGCCAGCGCGACGCCGCCGGCAAACGGCAAATGGCCCATCAGGAAGAGGATCAAGGCGGCAAGCCAGCCCGAGAGCAGCAGCGGCGGCACAACGTAGCAGAGCAGCATGAGCGCGCCGTCGATACGCTGCGCGAACGTCAATCCCTTGGCGAAGAGCACGCCGAAGAGATGTCCGAAGGCCACCGCGTTGTGGCCGCGCGACCAGCGGCGTAGCTGCGTGAAGCGCGCCGGCCAAGACTCCGGTACCTCCTCGTAGCACTCCGCGCGATTGTCGTAGGCCACCTTCCAGCCACGCCGGAAGATCGATGCGGTGAGCTCCGTGTCCTCAGCCAAGCCGCGCGGATCGAAGCCGCCGA
>JAGWST010000157.1 GCA_028869325.1 bacterium
CACCTCGAGCACCTCGGGGAGCGCGGAGACCTGCGCGACGAAGGAATCGTAGTCGCAATCGGGGGTCGTGATGACGCCGACGAAGGCGTTGACCGCAAGACCGACGTGCTCGAGATCGAGCCGGGCTCCGTACTGAACGAGGACGCCCCGCTCCTCGAGCTTTCGGATGCGATCGTGCACGGCAGGCGGGCGCAGGCCGATGGCCTCGCCGAGCTCCGCGTATGTGGAGCGCGCGTTTCGCTGGAGGGCCTCAAGCAGCGCTAAGTCGGTACGATCCAAATCGGCCATAGCGGACTGACCTTCGATGCATTTGGAAAATATCCTATAATGCCGGTGATTTGTTCGATATTTTCCACATGATACCGAAAGGATCGGTGACTAACGGCAGACTTTTAAGCTTGTGTGCGGCCGCTCCGATAACAATGAGGAAGACGGTGGAGGACGAAGCGAGGCCGGGTTTTCGAGTCGACGACTATGCCGGAGCCTTTGCCGGCTTAGCGGCCGGCTCGGCCATGCTGTGGGTCGGCCAAACGGGGCCGGCGGCCGCGGCCGGCGCGGCGCCGGCGTCTTTCGTCGGCGGAGGGTTGGTCGCGGCCCTCGCGCTCACCTTCGCCGGCAGCGACATCCTCGACGCCTCGCCGGGGGCCCGGTGCTCTATCCGCTGGTCGTACGCGGCGGCCTTGCTCCTAGCAGGGGGCATCGCGTTCTCGGCCGGCCACGCCTTCGGCGCCTTTCTGGTCGCCGTGGGATGCGGCGTGGCGGCCCTGCCGGCAAACCGCCGGGCGCTCTCGGTAGCGGTTGGAGTGTGGTGTCTCTCCATCGCCCCCGTGACCGCCAGGTGGCCGCAGGCCCTCCCGCTCGATGCCGCCGCGTTGCGGGCGATTCCCTTCGGCCACCCGGGGCTGGTGGCGATCGCGCTCACGCAGCTGATCCCCGCTAAGCGCGTGCGGCAAATCGGGATCGTGGCGCTGACCGTCGCCGCCGGCTATCTGATCCTTGCCAGCGTCGCCCACGGCATCTTGGTGCCGCCGTTCGTCGTCTTGCCCGGCCTGTGCGCGCTGGCGGCCGGAAGCTTCTTCGAAGGCGAGATCGTCTGGCCGCGCAGCCTGCGCACCGTCCTTGCGCGGCGCATCGCCTTCGCCGCCTTCGCAGCGCTCTGGGTGTGGGCTTCGAGCGCCGCTCTCATGATCACCCACGAGGCGCTCGCCAACGCCGCCGACATCAGCAGCGACACGCTCAGCCGTGCCGACCTTCAGATATCCACGGTCACGCGCTCCGTCAACGCGCTCGGGACCGTGGCGGAGGACGGCAAGCCGCGCCGCGCGTTCGAGGTCTTGCGTCATATGCGTATTCCCGTCCTCTGGGTTGCGTGCGTGCGCGCCGACGGCGGCGTATGTAAGCGCTGGCCCGAGGCGGTCGCGATACACGCCTCGGGCGAGGCGCAGGCAGCCGTCTCGGCGACCGCGCGCCGCGCGCTGCGCGCGCACGGCGCCGCCGTCTCGGCGTTCTTCGTCCCTAGCGCGGGCGCAGGCGCCGCGTTCGCCGGCGCCCAGCCGCTGGCCGGGCGTCCGAACGAGGCGATGGTCGCCGTCTACGATATCGACCGGGTCATGCAAATGATCGCCGCGCTCAACGTCACGCCGTCGATCGCGGTCAGGCTTCAGGACGGTCATCCCGAGACGGTCGACGCATACGCCCCGCAGCCGCCGAGTTCGAGGCTCGACCTCGTGACGACGCGCCGCATTGACTTGCCCGGCGCCGACCGGCCGTGGCGGCTGATCGCGGCCTCCAGCGGGGTCGCGTTGCTGCGCTGGATCGAGGTACGCCTTGCCCTCGTGGTGCTCTTGATGCTCTTGGCGACGGCCATCATCGTCGTGATGTCGGCGCGCTTCGCGGACGGCGTGGCGCGGCCGATCCGCGAGATTCGCGAGCGCGCCATGCGACTGGCGCACGGCGAGTCCTTCGATGCCGTTCCCGCCAACACCACGGAGCTCTCGGCGCTGGTCGACACGCTGGTGGGCGTCGGCGACGTGATTCGGGGGCGGGATCACGCGCTGACGCTCGCGCACGAGTTGACGCTGGGAACGTTCGGCCTGCGCCAGCCCGAGCGCGCGCGAGCGATGGCCGAGGCGGCCGTGGACGCCTACTTCGGCGTGACGGGCTGCGCGCGCATCGCGCACGCCGGTGCCGAGGCGATCACCGGCGGCGCGGCCCTGGCATGGCCTCGCCCCAAAGGCGCGACCACCGTCATCCGCTACCCCTTGCGCGCCGCGCGCTCCGCCCTGGAGGTACGCCTCTCGGCGACCATCTCCGACGACGACTTGACGTCGTTGGCCTTGCTCGCCGATACGGCCGACCTGGCCATCGGTGCCTCGGCACTGCTGCGAACGCTGGGCGAAGAGCGTGGCCTGCTCGACCAGATCTACGCCAGCGTGCCGGTCGGCATCGTGCTCGTCGACCGAGCGGGGGGCGCCGCGATGGCCAACGACGCGGCCAGAAGCTTGTTGGAGATACAGCCGCAGGCCACGCTCGAGCGCAGGCTGACCGAGATGCTGGGCGTCGAGGAGCTGCACGACGGCCGGATTCTCGTGGGGGAGCGCCAACGGCCCGTCGAGGTACAGGTGCGCCCCACGATCGACGGTGTCCGCTCGCTGGTCGTCCTGCGCGACCTCACGGAGCAAGAGGCACTGGAGGGCCTCAAGTCAGAGTTCATCGCCGCCGTCTCGCACGACCTGCGCACGCCGCTGGCCGCCATCAAGGGCTTCGCCGTGCTGCTCCAAGAGCGTGACGACCTGCACGGCGAGGTACGCGAGATCCTGCTGATGATCGATCGCGCCGCAAACCGGCTCACCCGCATGATCGACGACCTGATGCAATCCGCGCTCCTCGAGAGCGGACGTCTGATGCTGGCCGTGGAGCCGATACCGCTCCAGGCAGCCGTGCGCAACTTGAACCTGCTCGAGGCCGAGTCGCCCTTGCACCAGCTCGTGATCGAAGCCCCCGGGGGACTCGCGGTGATCGCCGACCGCGATCGTCTGGAGCAGGCACTGGTCAATCTCGTCAGCAACGCGTATAAGTACGCCCCCAGCGGCCGCGTGCTGGTGCGCGCACGCGCGATGGGCGACTCCGTCGAGATCGCGGTCAGCGACGACGGGCCGGGTATTCCCCAAGAAGAGCAGGGGCGCATCTTCGAGAAGTTCTACCAAGCTCCGATCAGCGGCAAGCGGCGGCGCGGCGTCGGCCTGGGCTTGTACATCTCGCGTGAATTGATCGAGCGTATGGGCGGCTCGTTGAGCGTGCGCTCGGTCCCGGGCTTCGGTGCCACGTTCGTTATCTCGCTGCGCGCCGCCAAGTGCGCGGCGAGAGCTGAGCACAGCGCATGACCACTCCCACCGTGGTCATCATCGACGACGAGGAGGAGATGCTCCAGCTCGAGCGCCTTACTCTGGAGTTGCTGCCGAGCCATGTCGAGCCCTACAGAAGCGCCGAAGAGGCGCTCGGCGCGATGCGCCGCAAGCCGCCCGACGTGATCGTTACCGACATCATGCTCCCCGGCATGTCGGGCACGGAGCTCCTAGCCGCTCTGCGAAACGAGCCGACGACACGCCACATACCCGTCGTCTTGGTGACGGCGCGCGGCGAGCTGGCCGAGCGCGTCTTGGGCTTGGAGCTCGGTGCCGCCGACTATATCGCCAAGCCGTTCTATCCGGCCGAGCTGCGCGCCCGCGTCGCGGCGGCGCTGCGCACCAAAACGCTGGAATCGGCGTTGCGCGAGGAGCGCATCGAGCTGGCTCAGGCCGCGTATACCGATGCGTTGACCGGCGCGGCAAACCGGCGCGCCTTCGAGGAGGCGCTCGAGGCCGCGACCTCCTTTGCGGCGCGTACGCGCAAGCCGTTGAGCCTGCTCTACGTCGACCTCGATCGGTTCAAGGTACTCAACGACACGTTGGCCACGAAGAGGGTGACCGCGCGCTCCAACGCGTCGCCGGCACGCTGCTGGCGGCGGTGCGCGGCACCGATACGGTCGCGCGCATCGGCGGTGACGAGTTCGCCGTGATCTTGCTCGGCTGCCGCGAGAGCGATGCCGAGCGTTTCGCTCAGCGGCTCATCGAGGCCGCGCAGCGCGGCGAGATGAGCTCTATCTCCATCGGTATCGGCACGGCGCACCGCATCGAGGACGACGAAAGCGCGCGGCTGCGAGCATCCGCCGATCGCGCGCTCTACCGCGCCAAGCAGGCCGGCCGCTGCGCGTGGAGGAGCGAGACCCTAACGTAAGGGAAACAGGCCTCATGGCGCTTATCGAGCGGGCGATCGCGAGCCCCCGTTTTCAAGAGCGATTTTTCTTCTTGGCCAAACGATTCGTGGCAGGCGAGACGATCGCCGCGGCGCTGGAGGCGGTCAAGGCGCTCAACGCCGACGGCCTCACGGCCACGCTCGACTCTCTCGGCGAGGACGTCTTCCGGGTCGCCGAGGCCGATGCGTCGGCTGCGCAGACACTCCACACCGTCGAGGCGATCGATCGTGCCGGCGTCGACGCCAATGTCTCGCTGAAGCTCACCGCCCTCGGCCTCTCCATCGACGAAGAGCTCGCGGTGGCGAATCTCTCGAAGATCGTCGGGCACGCAAGCCGGAACCGCGATCCGTTCGTGCGCATCGACATGGAGGGAAGCGCCGTCGTCGATGCCACGCTGCGCAGCTTCGAGCGCGTCTACGCGCAGCACAGGAACGTCGGCGTGGTCCTCCAGGCATACCTCCACCGGACGGAGCACGACGTCGCGCACGCCATTGACCTCGGCGCACGCGTGCGCATGGTCAAAGGCGCCTACAAGGAGCCGCCCACCATCGCCTTCAAGAGCATGACGGAGATCCGCCGCAACTTCCTCAAGCTCTCGCGCGAGTTGCTGGTGCGCGGCAACTACCCTGCCATCGCTACGCACGACCCCTCGTTGATCGAAGCCGTCAAGCGGCTAGCGGCGGAGCGCGGTATCGCCAAGGATCGCTTCGAGTTCCAGATGCTCTACGGCATCCGCCCGGAGACCCAGCGCGCGCTGGTGCGCGAAGGCTACCGCGTGCGCGTCTACGTGCCGTTTGGAACGCATTGGGCAGGCTACTTCTACCGTCGCCTGGCGGAACGCAAGGAGAACGTCTTCTTCGTGCTCGGATCGCTCCTGCGCAAGTAGCTGCAGCCGGTGGGGCCGCCATGCAGCGGCCTGGCAGGCTGCCGGGCGTGACCCCATCCTCCCGGCGCGCCGGCCCCCGGGTTCAGAATTTCAATCCAGACGGCGGGGCCGGTCGTTGAGG
>JAGWST010000158.1 GCA_028869325.1 bacterium
CCTACGGCCACGCCTTGGTCGACGGCTACAAAGACGTCTTGCAGAAGGTCGGCGGCACGCTGGTCGGCAACGATCTGGCGCCGCTGGGGACGACCGACTTCAGTCCGTACCTCACCAAGATTGCCGCCGCGAAGCCGGATGTGATCCTCGCGCTGGTCCAAGGCGCGGATTACGTCAACATGCTCAAGCAGGCCGGCTCCTTCGGCCTCATTCCGAAGTATCCGATCTGCACGCCGCAGCTCTCACTCGAATACGTCTGGACGCTGCCCGAGGAGGCGCGCGTCGGCTACGGCTCCACCGAGTGGTACTACCACAGCGATCTGGTCTTCCCACAGAGCGACGGCGCGGCCCTCAACTTCGTCAAGGAGACGCGCAAGCGCTTCGGCAAGCCGCCGACGAACTACAACACCTTCGGTTACATCATGCTCGACCGCTTGATCTGGTCGATACAGAGAGCCGCCGGAGCCGAGAGCGTGAAGATGGCGCACGCGCTGGAGAACGCGAAGTTCACCGGCTTCTTCCCGGGCGATGCGTACTTCAGATCGGTCGACCACCAGTTGATGTGGCCGGTGTGGGTGGCCAAGGTCCGGGCGAAGCCGCCGGCGAGCGATCCGTACGACGTCTTTGAGGTCATCGACCGTCAGCCGGCGGAGAAGATCGAGCAGAGCACCGACGAGAAGGCCAAGGTCTGCCACCTGGGCTATCCGTAGGGGGTCGCTGATTTTCCGCCATCGTTTCGTCGCCGAGGGGCCCGTGTACCAAGAGAAGCACGCGGGCCCCTCAGAGTCTTTGGTTTGAGGAGCGTCAGAGGCTCCCTGGACTCTTCGCCTCGACGCCGACGAACGGCACGGTGTAGGGCCCCTCGGGCAGGACGGCCAGGGTGGCGTGCGCGCCGGCCTCTGCCAGCGCCGCGCGTATCGCGCCCCCGACGTCGCCGATCGGCTCGAGGAGGGCGGAGCGGACGATCTGCTCGCCCAGCAGGCTCTTGATCTGAACTCTCGCGTGCAGCAGCACTTGGGCCATGCTCTGCGCGCTCCATTGGTCGAACGACTTGAAGCCGGGGGCGAGGATCATCTGCAGCAAGTCGTGGGCGGTTGCGCGGCTGCGGATCAACTCCTTGAAGTTGCCGTGATCGGGCAGTCCGTCGCTGCACTCGCATGCCAGGATGATGGTCCCGCCCTTCTTGACGATGCCCATCGCAGCGGCGAGACCCTTAATCGACTGGTAGAGATTCTGGTCCAGCGGGTAGCCGCCGTTCGTCGTGACGACCACGTCGAAACGCTCGCTCAAGCGGCGCGAGGCCGTCTCTCGACAGAAATCGCAGCCGCGCCGGTGCGCTTCGAGATAGTGACCGCAGAAGACGCCCGTGATCGCCATCCTGCGGTTGAGCGTGACGTTGGCGCAGAAGTCCGGCGGGCACATCGCCACGACCTCGCGCGACATCCTTTGCACCGGGCTGCCTTCCAGATTGAGCCAGGTCGTATTCGGATCGGAGATCTTGCGCGCGTTGTGGAAGCAGGTGATCGTGTCGATGTCGGCGATCGCCGGCATGACGCCCTTGGGGCCGCCCGAGAAGCCCGCGTAGAGATGCGGCTCGATGAAACCCACCACGATGCGCCGGTCGGCTTCGACCCAGAGCCGGTTGAGACGCGCGACCTGCCCTTCCGATGTCGTACCGACGACAACCGTCTGCTCGATGTCCGCGGCATCGTGATTGACGATGCGCACGCGACGTGCGGTCTGCGCGCCGAACATCTGGACGATCTCCGCCTCCGTTTGGCCGCGGTGCGAGCCGGTGCCGATCACCACGACGATCTGCTCGGCCGGTACGTGCGCCAGCTCGTCGAGGATCCAGGGGATGAGACGCTCGTTCGGCGTCGCGCGCGTAATATCGGAGGTGACGATGCAGACGCTCTCGTGCGAGCGGACGATCTCGCGCAGCGCGCGTGCGCCGATCGGGGAGCGAAGGCCCTCGACGAATGCGGCGCGCTCGTCGGCGATTCCCGGGGCATCCTCGGGCTCGATGATCACGGCGGAGTCGGGAATCTCGACGTCGAGACCGTCGCGTCCGTACGCGAGATGAACCTGCATCGGCGGACCCTCCACGGTGTTCCTCCGCGCCGCTCGCCTCG
>JAGWST010000159.1 GCA_028869325.1 bacterium
AACGCCGGCTCGCGGAGATCAATGCCGCTGGCGTCCGGTTGGCCCGGCGCTCGGCGCTCCGCGTGCAGAACGCACGCCCGGTCTACGTCGCCGCAAGCGTTGGACCGTTGGGGAAGATGCTCCACCCGTTCGGTACGCTCACCGAGGATCGCGCGCGCGAGATCTTCGCGGAGCAGTGCGCCGCGCTGGCCGCCGAAAAGCCCGATGCGTTCATCCTGGAGACGCTGACCGGCGTCGCCGAGGGGCGCGCGGCGCTGCGCGCGGCCCGCGAGGCCGCTCCCGAGATACCGCGCATCTGCACGCTGGCGATGCACGAGAGCGGGCGCACGCAATATGGTGAGGAGGCCGTCGACGCCCTGCGTGGATTGCTGGAGGCCGGCGCCGACGTGGTGGGCCTCAACTGCGCGCTGGGACCGGCGCAGACCTACGAGATCTTAGCCGCGATCGCGGGCGAGTTCAGCGCCCCACTGGCCGCGCTGCCGAACGCCGGCTATCCCGGCCGGCTCCACGGGCGCACCGTCTACTTCAGCTCGCCGGAGTACTTCGGCGAGTACGCGCGCGCGTTCGCCGAGCTGGGCGTCAATCTCATCGGCGGCTGCTGCGGTACCACGCCCGCCCACACACACGCCATGCGCCAGGCGCTGCATGAGGCCACACCGGGAGACCGCCGTGCCGTTCCGGTGCTGGAAGTTCAGGCCTACGAGCGCGCCGCTCCGACCGAGCCGGTACGGCGCGGCAACGCCTTTGACGAGCGATTGGGCCGCCAGTTCGTGATCACCGCGGAGATCGAGCCGCCGCGCGGGATCGACTACCACGAGCAATTGGCGGGTGCGCGCCTGCTGGAAGAGGCAGGCGTCGATGCCGTCAATCTCACCGACAATCAACGCGCCCAGCTGCGCATGAGCCCCATCGCGCTGGCCAGCCTGGTGATGCAGCAGACGAATCTCGCCACGATTCTGCACTTCAGCTGCCGCGACCGCAATCTGCTGGCTCTACAATCGGAGTTGCTGGGCGCCGCGGCGCTGGGCGTCACGGCGATCTTGGCGCTCACCGGCGATCCCGCCGCGTTCGGCGACTACCCCGTGGCAACCGGCGTCTACGACGTCAACAGCGTGGGCCTTGTCGGAATCTTGAGCGCGCTGAACGAAGGCAAGCGCCTGGGAGGGGTGGAGATCGGCCCGCCAACCTCGTTCAAGATCGGCGTCGCCGTCAATCCGCTGGCGCGTGATCTGGAGGCCGAGGTGGAGCGCCTGCGCGAGAAGGTTGAGAGCGGCGCGCACTTCGCCCTCACGCAGCCGCTCTATGAGATCGCTGCCTTACGCCGCTTCGCCGCCGAGTTGGAGCGCGCGCGGGTGCCGCATCTCCCCATTCTGGTCGGCATTCTGCCACTGCGTTCGGCGCGCAGTGCCGAGTTTCTGCACAACGAGGTCCCCGGCATGTTGGTTCCGCAGGCGATACGCGACCGCATGCGGCGCGCCGGAGCCGGCGGTGCGCGCGAGGGCATTCGCATCGCCCGTGAGTTCCTTGACGAGGCGCAGGCGTTGGCGGGCGGCGCCTACGTCATTCCCATGGGCCGCTACGACGCGGCCGCCGAGGTGATCGCTCCGCTTGCCGCGTCGCTCCGCGCGGCGGCGCGGCGCTGATGACCAAGCGGCTGCGCGTGACGTATCGCCCGTTGCCGGCCGCCGAGATCGCCGACGTCGCCGTGATCATCGACGTTCTGCGCGCGACGACCACGGCGCTGGCGGCATTGGAGGCGGGCGCGCTTCACGTGGAGGCGGTGGACGACGTGGAGCAGGCGCGCGCGCGTCGCATGCGCGGCATGGTGATCGCCGGCGAGCGCGGCGGGTTGCGCATCGACGGCTTCGATCACGGCAACTCGCCGCTCGAGCTCGCCGCCGACACGGTCAAAGGCCGCGCGCTGGCCCTGTGCACCACCAATGGCAGCCGCGCGCTGCGCCTCTGCCGCGCGGGTGTGGTCTTCGCGGGCTCCATTCGTAACGCGGCGGCGACGGCAGCGGCCGTTGCGGCCGCCGCGCCGGACGGCGCCTTCGTCGCGCTGCAGGGCTCTGGGCAGGACGCCGAGCCGACGGAGGAAGATGCCATCGCGGCAGGGGCGATTCTGGCCGCGCTGGACACGAGAGACGGGATCGCGGTGGACGCCGACGCACCGGCCGCGGCGGTGCGCACCGCATGGGCGCGGGCCCAGGGCGATGCCGCAGCGGCGCTTCTGGCAACGCCGCACGGCGCGTACCTGGCGGGATTGGGCGTAGCTGGCGACGTGCGCTACGCGGCCGAGCTCGACGCCTCGCCGCACGCCGTGCGGGTAGCGGCGGGGGTTCTCACTTTGGAGCGGCGTCCAGCGCGCGATTGACCAGGGCGTCGGCGGCGCGGTTTTGCGCACGCGGCACGTGCTTGAGATCGCGCTCCACGAATCGGTCTAACAGCCGGCGTGCCTCTTCGTAGAGCGGGCGGAGCCCCTCGTGCTTCACGCGATACTCTCCGCGCAGCTGCTTGACGATCAGCTCCGAGTCCATGCGCACGCGCGCGGCATCAAAGCCCAGCTCCAGCGCTGCGCGCAGCCCCTCGATGAGTGCGCGGTACTCGGCCACGTTGTTCGTGGTGATGCCGATGCGCTCCGAAACCTCATGGAGGACGTTGCCCGCCTCATCCGAGACCACGGCGCCGATCGCCGCTGGGCCAGGGTTGCCGCGGCTGCCGCCGTCGGAGAAGATCACTGCCGTACGCATTCGCCCCGTGTACGGGAGTGATACGCGCCGCTCCTACCGCGCGTCTTATCCTTGCATGGCCTGTCGAAACGCAGGCGCTCGAAAAAGAGAAAGCCCGGAAGTCTATAGACTTCACGGGCTTTCCAACTGGTCGGGCTGACTGGATTTGAACCAGCGACCTCTAGTCCCCCAGACTAGCGCGCTAACCAAACTGCGCCACAGCCCGCTCCTTCGATCCGGGATACCGCGCCCTTCTTACGCTGGCCGCCGCCGCGGGCCCTGCGCGGCGCCGCGTATGAAGAGGGGCGCGACCCTCGCGCGGCCGCACCCCTCCAAACGAGCATGCGCCCGGTTCGGGTCTCAGGCACGCTTACGGCGCTTGCCGGCGGTTGCAACGGCATCGCGCAGCCCCTTACCGGCCGAGAAGGTGGCGACGCGGCGGGCGGGGATCACCAATTTCTCGCCCGTCTTCGGGTTGCGGCCCTCGCGCTTCTCGCGGTGGCGCACCTCGAAGCTGCCGAATGGGATGAGCTGCACCTTCTCACCGCCCATCAACGACTCGCGAATGGTATCGAAGACACTATCAACGGCGGCGGTCGCCTCGCGCTTGGTCAGCCCTGTCTTTTCCGCCACGGTGGCGATCAGATCGGCCTTCGTCACGTTACTCCCTCCCCCAATAATGCGGGGTCGTATCACATATCCTAAGAGGTCGAGCAAGCCGAAACGCAGACGCGCGTAAAGCACCCGGCTCGCCGTTCGCCGCCTTGCTACGCTTCGGTCCGGCGGCGCTCCTGCCGAAAAGTGGCGAAAAACCTTGATTCATCGCCGTTTGCGCGACAGGTAGGTGAACAGCGCCCGCAGCCCGACGGTGTACGAATCCGCCCCAAATCCCGCCACCACGCCGACGCACGAAGCAGCGGTCACGGAGTGTCTGCGGTACTCCTCGCGAGCGTGAATGTTGGAGAGATGGACCTCGACCGCAGGGATCGAGAGGCTGCGCAACGCATCGGCTACCGCGTACGAATAGTGCGTGTATGCACCGGGATTGACGAGCAAGCCGGCAGCACCCTGTGCGGCGACGCGGTGGATTGCACCGATCAGCTCGCCCTCGCCTTGATGCTGCTCGCAACTGACTTCAACCCCGAGCGACGACGCCTCGCTCGCAAGCGCGGCGTCGATCTCCGCCAGTGTCGTCCGTCCGTAGACGTCCGGCTCACGGGTCCCCAATGCATTGAGGTTGGGGCCGTGCAAAACGGCTATACGCATCGTTCCTCACACGCGCGGCTGGCAGCTTCACCGCCCATTCGGGAGGGCATCCGCCGCAACCCTGCGGCTCCCGTGAGGATTGGTAGCAGCGGAGGCTCGCCACACGTGGACCAGCTCGTCACGACCACGGCCGCCGGGGGATCCATCCGGGTCCGCGCCGCCGTCACCACCTCGCTCGTCGCCGAGGCGCGTGAGCGGCACGATTGCGCCCCTACGGCCACTGCCGCGCTCGGCCGCCTGATGACCGCCGCCGCTTTGATGGGCGGCGCCCTCAAGGGCCAGCAGCGCGTCGCCTTGCAGATTGCCGGTGCCGGCCCAATGCGCAATCTGGTCGCCGAGGCCTTCCCCAGCGACGATGCGATCGGCGTTCGCGGCATGACGCCCCATCCCGAGATCGATCTGCCGCTCAACGGAAAGGGCAAATTCGACGTGGGGGGCGCGGTTGGGCGCGGTGTGCTGCAAGTCACGCGCTCGCACGAGAGCGGTCAGCCGTACACGGGGATCGTGGATCTGGTCAGCGGCGAGATCGGCGAAGACATCGCGTCGTACTTCGCGAACTCGGAGCAGACGCCAAGCATCGTCGCGCTGGGCGTGCTTGCGGGGCCGCGCGGCGTGATCGCGGCGGGCGGCGTGATCGCGGAGCTCCTTCCCGGCGCCCCCGCGCAGACCATCGACGTGCTCGAACGCTCCGCGGCGGCGCTGCCGCCCGTCACCGGCCTGGTGCGCGATGGCGCCGATGCCTGGGCCATCGCCCAAGCGCTGGTCGGCGAGCTCGCCCCCAAACGGCTGCGCGCGGTCCCCGTGCGCTTTGCCTGCCGCTGCTCGCGCCAGAAAGTGGAGGCCGCGATGCGCGGCCTCGGCGCTGCGAGCCTCGCCGAGATCGTACGCGAGGGGGACTCGCAGCGCGTCACTTGCGACTACTGCAAGCGCCTCTACGTGCTGACGCCACAGGAGATCGAGGCCCTCGCCCAGCCCGCGTAGGGTCAGAACGGGTTGCGGAAGGCTCCGACGAGGCGGCCATTGTCGAGATGGTACCACCAGCCGCAGGGGCAGATGACCGGCGGATCGCCGGCGCGGGGCTGGTCGTGGACGCGCGCGCAGATCTGGCAGGTGAACTGCCCCTCATGGGGCTTGGCGGCGGCGTGCGGATGACTCACGGCTCTCGATTCTCCAACTTGCGGCATGCCGCGTCAGCGCGGCGGTGGTAGTACGCGGATGAAACGCCGGCTCCCGACCGAGAGCACCGCCGGGGCGCTCTCGTGCCAGGGAGCCGAGGGATCGGTGACGGGCTGGCCGTTGAGGCGCACACCGCCCCCGGCCACCAAGCGCTCCGCCTCACGCTTGCTCTGTGCCAGACCCGAGGCCGCGAGCACCGCCACGACGCTGCGCGGCTGCTCCCGCAACGCAAACTCCGGCATCTCGGCCGGTGCCTCCTTGCGCTGCACCGTGCGCTCGAAATACGCGGACGCCGCGCGCGCCGCCTCGCGCCCATGGTAGAGTGCCACGATATCCTCCGCCAGCGCCTTCTTCGCCGGCATCGGCTCCAGCGTGCCCGCGCTCAGTCGCACGGCCAGCTGCTTACACTCCGCCTCGCTGCGAAACGCGGCCAGACGCGCATAGCGCGGGATCATCGTGTCCGGCAGAGACATCAGCTTACCGAACTGCTGCTCGGGAGACTCCACGATCGAGACGTAGTTTCCCAGCGACTTGCCCATCCGGCGCTCGCCGTCCAGGCCTTCGAGGATCGGCGCCGTCATGCAGATCTGCGGCGGCTGCCCCACGTCCTCCTGAAACGCGCGCGCCAGCATGAAGTTGAAGAGCTGTTCCGTGCCACCGAGCTCGACATCGGCCTCCATCGCCACGCTATCGTACGCCTGCGCCACCGGATAGAGCAGCTCGTGCAGAGAGATCGGCTGGCCGGCGCCATAGCGCTTGGCAAAATCGTTGCGCTCCAACATGCGCGCGACGGTGACCTGTGAGGTCAGCTTGAGCAGATCGTCGAAGCCGAGCGGCCGCAGCCAGGTCGAGTTGTACATCACCTCGAGGTGGTCGAGATCCAGCATTCGCCCGGCCTGCTCGCGATAGCTGGCCATGTTTGCCTCGATCTGCTCGCGCGTGATCGGCTTGCGCTGCTCGTTGCGGCCGGTGGGATCACCGATCAGCGCCGTGAAGTCGCCGATCAACAGGATGACGCGATGCCCAAGATCCTGGAACTGGCGCATCTTGTGCAGCGTCACCGCGTGGCCAATATGCAGCTCCGAGCCGGAGGGATCGATGCCGAACTTGACGGTCAAACGGCCCTTACGCGCGATCCGTGCCTCGAGCTCTTCCAGCGAGACGACGTCGGCGCAACCGTCGGCGAGAAACGCCGCCTGCGCGGCCGGCGTCATGGTCGTAGCGGCATCCATGGGCGCGGGGCCTGTTCCATCGGCAAGCGAGTCCTCCCTGCTGCGGCGCGCGCGCCGATCCCGCCGATCCCGCCGATCCCTTGGCTCAGAGCCCTATCTCAGCTCGACGACCGTGACGCCCGTACCGCCCTCATCGGCGTTGCCGTAGCGAAAGCTCGCAACCTGCGCATGCTCCTTGAGATACGCTTGCAGCCCGCGGCCCAGCATGCCGGTGCCCTTGCCGTGGATCAGGCGCAGGCCCTTGGCGCCTGCCAGCGCCCCCTCGTCGATCCACTTCTCCACCAGCGGCTCGGCCTCGGAGACGCGCATGCCCCGGACGTCCAGCTCCAAGCGCGCTTGAGCCGCCAGCGCCGAGGCCGCCGGGCCTCGCCCTTCGTGGCGCACGCGCTGCCGTTGGGCCGGCGCCGGGGCCCGCTGCTCCAGCCGCAGGCCCTCGCGGGCGACGACCGTCTTCATCGTCCCGATTTGCACCAAGATGCGGTCGCCGTAGTCCGCCTCCACCGTCCCGCTCTGGCCCAGATCCCTCACGTGCACGCGATCCCCCGGCCGCAGCGCCCCGTCGTCGCCCCCGGGGCTCTCGGCCTCCGGGCCGATGCCCAGCTCGCGATGCATCTCCTCCAGCGTCCTGGCGAGCAGATTGCGCTGTCCGCTGGTGCTGCGCGGACGCGGAGCGGCGCGCTCCGCACGGCGCGCCAGCTCCTCGTTGAACTCGCGCACCGCGCGCCCCAACCGCTCGCCGCCCTCCGTGCGTAGACGGCGACGCTCCTCCTCCAGACGCTCACGGGCCTGCGTCAGCCGCTGCTCCTCGCGCGCCGCCGCCTCGCGCTCCTCGCGCAGGCGATCGATCTCGCTTTGGAGCACCGCACGATCCTCGGCCAGCGACGCGACGGCACGATCGTACTCGCGCTCGCCCTCGGCTAGGAGCGCCTCCGCGCGATCGACCAACGCCGGATCGATGCCCAGCGCGCGCGCCAGCGGGAAGGCCAATGACTGTCCCGGGCTCCCGACGTCCAGGTGATAGGTCGGCGCATGCGTCCGCGGATCGAAGCGCACCGAGGCGTTGCGCGCGTGCGCCGTGGCGTGCGCCCAGACCTTCAGCTCGGTCGCGTGCGTCGTGACCACGGCGCGTGTATCCCGCGCCAGCAGCACCTCCAGCATCGCGATCGCCAGTGCCGCGCCGGCGTTGGGCTCCGTTCCTCCACCGATCTCGTCCACGATCACCAGACTTCGTGCGCCCGCGTGCGCCAAGATCTCGCGCATCGCCACCACGTGCGCCGAGAACGTCGAGAGGTTCTCCGCGATCGACTGCTCGTCGCCGATGTCGGAGTAGAGGCCGTCGAACCAGCCGATCGCCGTCCCCTCCTGCGCCGGCACGTGCATCCCGCAGTAGGCCATCGCAAGAAAGAGGCCCACCATCTTCAGCGTCACCGTCTTGCCGCCCATGTTGGGGCCGGAGATGACGATGACGCGCTGTTCCTGATCCAGGCGAATCGACTGCGGCACGGGCGTCCCGCGCAGCAACGGATGGCGGCCCGCGACGATCTCGACCCAGGCCTCGTCCACGATCTGCGGCGCCACGGCCCGTTGGCGATCCGCCAGGCGCGCCATCGCGGCGGCGAGATCGAGCTGGGCCAGCACCTCGAGGTCCGCGGAGACGGCCGCGCGCTGCTCGCCGACGCGCGCCGAGAGCTCGCGCAGGATGCGCTCGACTTCGCGCTGCTCCTCGATGCGCAGCGCGCGCAGCCGGTTGTTGGCCTCCAGTGTCGTCAGCGGCTCGATGAAGAGCGTCGCGCCGCTGGAGCTGGTGTCGTGTACCACGCCGGGGAACTCGCCCGCGAACTCCGCCTTGATCGGCACCACGTAGCGGCCCTCGCGCACGGTCACGATCGACTCGCCGATCATCTTGGCGTACCTCTGCTGGCGCAACACGGAGGCGGTACGCTCGCGAATCTCCTCCTGCGCGTGCGCGATGGCATTGCGCGTACGCGCCAGTGCCGGGGTTGCGCGATCCAGGACCTCGCCGCGCTCGCCGACGGCGCCGGAGATCTCGCGCAGCAGCTCCGGCAGCGGGCGGTGCGGCCGCACCATCGCGTGCAGCGCCGGAGCCTCGACCTCGTGCACGGCGCGCACGGCCGCGGCGGCGGCCGCCAACGCCTCGTAGACTGCGCGCAGCTCCTCGCCGGTCAGCGCGGCGCGCAGCGCCGCACGCTCGGCGATCGGCTCGCAATCGGGGATGCCGCCGAAACCGAAGCTCGCCTCCTGGAGCAACGCGCGCATCTCCGCCGTCGCCGCCTGCGCGGCGCGAATCGCGCCGATATCCGTGATGGGCTGGAGCGCGCGCGCACGCGCGACGGCCACCGCGCCGCCGCACTCGCCCGCCAGCGACTCGCGCACGGCGGGAAAGTCAACCGCCGCCAGCGTTCGCTCGTCGGCCAGCGAGCGGGTCATCCCCTGCCGCTACCCAGCATGCGGACTCCTATGACTGCGCCAGGCGCTCGCGCAGCAGGCTCTCTGCCAACTGTGGATTCGCCTTACCCTTCGAGACCTTCATGACCTGACCCACGAGCGCCTTGATGGCGTTCTCCTTGCCGGCCTTGTAGTCGGCCACCGACTTGTCGTTGGCGGCGATCACCTCGTCGACCACGGAGGCGATCGCGGAGGGATCGCTCAGCTGCGCCAGCCCCTCGCGCGCCACGATCTCCTTGGGGGATCCGCCGCCGGCCATCATGCGCTCCAGCAGCTCCTTTGCCGTCTTCGAGGTGACGGTGCCGCCGCTGGCGAGCTCCACCAGCTCGCCAAGGTTCGCCGGCGTGAGCAGCTCCTGGCCGTCGATGGAGATGCCCTCCCGCCCCAGGATGCGGGCGACGTCGCTCAACAGCCAGTTCGCCGTGGCCTGCGCGAAGGCGTCGTCGCCTGGCTTGCGCTCCAGCGTCTCCAAGAGAAAGCGCGTGAGCGCGGGGTCCTCGACGATCTGCCGCACCTGCGCGACGGAAAGTCCACCGCCACGCTGCAAGCGATCGTAGGCAGCGATCGGCGTGAAGCCGACGCTGCCGCGCAATCCCTCGATCCATGCGCCGTCGAGCGTCAGCGGGACCAGATCGGGGTCCGGAAAATAGCGGTAGTCGTGCGCCTGTTCCTTACTGCGCATCGAGTGCGTCACGCCCTCGCTCTCATCCCAGCCGCGCGTCTCCTGCACGATGCGCCCGCCCTCCGCGAGCACGCGCCGCTGGCGCGCGATCTCGTACTCCAGCGCGCGCGCGACCGACCGAAACGAGTTCATGTTCTTGATCTCGGTCTTGGTGCCGAAGGCGCTCGTGCCGGCCGGGCGGATCGAGACGTTGGCATCGCAGCGCAGCGAGCCTTCTTCCATCTTCACATCCGAGATGCCGAGGTAGAGGAACGTCAGCCGCAAGAACTCGAGGAACGCCACCGCGTCCTCCGGCGTGCGGATATCGGGCTCGCCGACGCACTCCATCAGCGGCACGCCCGCGCGGTTGAAGTCCACCAGCGAGTGCGTGCTGCCGGCGATGCGCCCGTCGCCCGAGCCCAGGTGGGTCGACTTGCCGGTGTCCTCCTCCAGATGGATGCGGGTCAGACGGCACGATCCTTCGCTGCCGTCGGCGCGGCGATAGCGCACCACTCCCCCGGTAGTCAGCGGCAGATCGTACTGCGAGATCTGATAGTTCTTGGGCATGTCGGGATAGAAGTAGTTCTTGCGGTCGAATTTCGACGCGACCGGAATCTGTGCGCCGAACGCCAGCCCCGCGCGTACCACATGCTCGATCGCCAGGCGATTGGGCACCGGGAGCGCGCCCGGCAGGGCCAGGCAGACGGGGCAGAGCTGGCGGTTGGGCTCGCCGCCGAACTCGTTGCGGCAGCCGCAGAACATCTTCGAACTGGTCTTCAGCTCCACGTGGCACTCGATGCCGATCACGGCCTCATAGCGGGCACCGTCACTCATCGGACGCCCTCCAGACCCGCCGGAGCCCGATCGAGCGTGAAGCGCGTCGCCTGTTCGTAGGCGTGTGCCGCACCGAAGAGACGTGCCTCCTGGTAGAGCGGTGCCACCAGCTGCAGGCCCAGGGGAAGCTCGCGGGCGCCCGCCGTGCCGTCGCTGGCGAAGCCGCACGGCACCGAGAGCGCCGGCAGACCTGCCAGCGACATGGGGATCGTGTAGAAGTCCATCAAGTACATCGCCACCGGATCGTCGCCTTTGGCGCCGAACGGAAACGCCGGTGAGCTCGCCGCCGGGCACGCGATGAGGTCGCAGGCGCCGAAAGCCTTCTCGAAGTCGCCGGCCATCAGCGTGCGCGCCTTCTGCGCGCGCACGTAGTACGCGTCGTAGTAGCCGCTCGAGAGTGCGTAGGTACCGATCAGAATGCGCCGTTTGACCTCCGGCCCAAAGCCGGCGGCGCGCGTGCGCGCATACATCTCTTGGACGTTCGTGCCGTTGCCGCGCGGCCCGTAGCGCACGCCGTCGAAACGCGCCAGGTTCGAGGATGCCTCGGCCGGCGCGATGAGATAGTACGTCGCCAGCCCGTACTCCGCGTGCGGCAACGCCACGTCCACGATCTCCGCCCCCAGCGCGGCCAACTGCCGGTAGGCGCTCTGATAGACGGCGTCGATCTCCTCGCCCAGGTCCTTGGTCGCGAACTCGCGCACCAGGCCGATGCGCAGCCCGTGCAGATCGCGGCGCAGCCCCCCCGCCGTGGGCTCGGCGGGGCGCGGCAGGCTGGTCGAATCCATCGGATCGTGGCCGGCCATCACATCGTACATGCGCGCGGCGTCTTCGACCGTGCGCGCGATGGGCCCGATCTGATCGAGACTAGAGGCGAAGGCGATCAAGCCGTAGCGCGAGACGCGTCCGTAGGTGGGCTTCATGCCGACCACGCCGCAGAACGCCGCCGGCTCGCGAATCGATCCACCGGTATCCGAGGCGGTCGCCAGCGCCGCCTCGCGGGCGGCAACCGCGGCCGCGCTGCCGCCGGAGCTGCCGCCGGGCACGCGCTCAGGGTCCCACGGATTGCGCGTCGTGCCCAACGCCGAGTTCTCGCACGAGCTGCCCATCGCGAACTCGTCGAGATTGGCCTTGCCGACGGGGACGCAGCCGGCGTCGAGCAGCCGTTGCACGGCCGTGGCCGTGTACGGGGCCACCCAGCCTTGCAGAATCTTGGAGCCCGCCGTGGTGACCGTGCCGGCGAGGCACATGTTATCCTTCACGGCCAACGGCACGCCGGCCAGCGGCAGCGAGGCACCGGCCGCGATCCGCTCGTCGACGCGCCGCGCGCAGGCGCGCGCCAGCTCCTCCGTTTTGGCCAGATAGGCGCCGATCTGCGGCTCCATCTGCTCGACACGGGCGAGCTGCGCCTCGAGCACCTCGACGGCAGCGGCCTGGCGGGCGTTGACGGCGGCCGCGATCTCTGTTGCGCTGCGCCGGATCATTCCTCGTCTCCGATGATCTGCGGCACTTTGAAGAAAGCGCCTTCGCGCGCCGGCGCCCCGGCCAGGGCCTGCTCGCGCTCCAGCGAGGGCCGGTTGGCGTCGTCTCGCAACACGTTGGTCAGCGGGACCACTTGCGCCGTCGGCGCGACGTGGCTGACGTCCAGCTCCTGGAGCCGGCGCACGTGCTCCAGCAGGCGATCGAGCTGGCGCTGGTAGAGCCCGGCCTCCTCGTCGGAGAGGTCGAGACGCGCCAAGCGCGCCACGTACCGCACGTCCATGGAATCGCCGCCTGCCTGCGCCGGCGCGGATGCGCCCGGCCGCAACGCCTCATCTGATGACAAAGTCTGGGTACTCCTTCTCGCCGGGGGCGTCGTCCTGCGCCGCCGTCAAACGGACGTCGTGGTTCGCCCGGGCCCCCGGGTCCTTCCGCCACAGGGTACAGAGCACCTCGACGTGTCCGGTCTGCGGGAACATGTCGAACGGCTGCACCACACCCACCTCGTAGCCCGCCGCGTGCAGCTGCGCCACGTCCCGCGCCAGCGTCGCAGGATTGCACGAGAGATACCAGATGTTCGGCACGTTCGCCGCCGCCAGCGCCGCCAGCGCCGGCGCCTCGACGCCCTTGCGCGGCGGGTCCAGGAAGGCGATCTCCGCTCCCAGCAGAGCTGCCTGCGCGCGCGGCTCGCGCAGCGCGTCCTCCACGCGGCCGACGGAGAACCCGGTGGTCGCCTCCACGCCGTTGAGCTGCGCGTTGGCGCGCGCCTCGTCGATGGCGTGCTCGCTCTCCTCGATCCCGAACACCGTGCAGCCCAGCCGCGCGAAGAAGATCGAGAAGGTCCCCGCGCCGCAGTAGAGATCGACGATCCGCCGCGGCCGGTTGAGGCCCGCTGCGATGAAGCGGAAGATCTGGCCGACCATCTCGCTGTTGACTTGGAAGAACGAGGAGGCGGAGACGCGGAAGCGGATCCCTTCGATGGCCTCCTCCATCTCCTGCTGGCCCCAGAGCGTGCGCTGCTTGCGGCCCATGACGGCGTTCTGACTGGAGGGCTCGAAGGAGTTCTGCACGCCGACCACGCCGGGCAACGCCGCGACGATCCGCGTGACCACCCGATCCAGGTGTTCGGCGGTACGCTCCGTGGTCAGAGAGACCACGGCGTGACCCAGTGCCCGCCCGGCGCGCGCAACCACGTGCCGCACGCCGCGAAAGAGCGTCGCCGCCGCCGGCGTGCGGGCGATAGCGGCGAGGTTACGCACGTACGCGTCGAGCTGGGGCAGCACGATCGGACAGGCGTCGATCGGCACCACGTCATGCGAACGCGGCTGGTAGAAACCAACCGCGTAGTTGTCTCCCGGACGCTCTTGAACCACGAGCGACATCTTGTTGCGGTAGCCGCGCGGCATCGCCATGCCGATCGTCTCGGCCACCGCGGCGTCCACGCCGGCGATACGCTTGAAGGCGCTCGCGACGATGTTGCGCTTCCAGCGCAGCTGCGCGGGGTAGGCGAGATGCTGAACTTGACAGCCTCCGCAGGCGCCGAAGACGCGGCAAAACGGCTCCGCGCGCTCGGGAGAGCGCTGGATGACCTGCATGAGCTCGCCGACGGCGTAGTTGGCCTTCACCGAGGTGATGCGCACCCGCACGCGCTCCCCGGGCAACGCCCCCGTCACGAAGACGACCATGCCGCCGGCGCGGCCAACGCCCTGGCCATTGGCGAGCAGGTCCGTGAGCGAGAGGATGGCCTCCTGGCCGAGGGTCGGAGCCGGGTTAGTTACGCTTCTGTTCGTCAAGCGAGCGGAGAAGCTGGTTGGCTTCGTCGATCAGCGATTGGATGCGGGTACTCGTCGGGTCGGGCTCCCGGCGCACCGTGAGCGCGCGAGCGACGACGAAGGCGGCCGCGGCCGAGACGGCGATGAGCGCCGCCCAGACGAACACGCGGCCGTCGAGACCCGAGTGCTGGGCATCTACCGGCTGCTGCGTCTGCATGGCGTTGCCGTTCATCTCGGACAGATCGGTCATGGTCACCTCTGACCGGGGTGTTCGGCGACGACCCTCGGACGCCTCCGGCTAGGAGACGGTCAGCGCCTCCCGGGGCTCGCCATCCATGGACTCCAGCTCGCGTTTTTCGGAGGCCGAGATCACGCGTTGCAGGTCGAGCATGATGATCAGCCGGTCGCCCAACTTGCCCACCCCCCGGATATACTCGGTATCGACGCCGGAGATCATCTCGGGTGCCTCCTCCACCTGCTCCACAGGCAGGCGCAGCACCTCGCTCACGGCATCGACCACCATCCCGACGCGCTTGGTGCCGATATCCGTCACCACGATGCGCGTATTCTTCGTGTGCTCGGCGCGCGGCATGTCGAAGCGGGCGCGCAGGTCGATGATCGGGATCAACTGCCCGCGAAGATTGATCACGCCCTCCATGAAGTGCGGCGCGCGCGGCACGTGCGTGATCTGTACCATACGGTTGATCTCCTGCACCTGGGCGATGTCGACGCCGTACTCCTCTTTACCCAGCGAGAACGAGACAACTTGGATCGTCTCGCCGGAGAGCTGCTTCGATTCCTTCTCTTGCATAGCCCTATCCTCTAGACCGCGGCGTAGTCGGTGCGCGACACACGCCCTGCGGCGTACGCCTCGCTCACCAGCGAATGGACGTCGATGATCAGGCTGATCGACCCATTTCCCAGAATCGTGGCGCCGGAGATGCCGCTGATGCGGCCGACGACGTCGGAGAGCGGCTTGATCACGATCTCCTGTTCCCCTTGGAACGAGTCGACCACCAGCCCCACTTGCCGCCCCTGCACGTTGACGATCACGATCATCACCTTGTCTGGATCACGCTGCGTGTCGAGGCCGAAGAATTCGCCGATGCGGATGAGCGGCACCACGGCGCCACGCAGCGTGATGACCTCGTTGCCGTGCACCGTGCGCACATCGGACATCTCCACCCGCTGCGATTCGATTACGGAGTCCAGCGGGATCGAGTAAAGCTCTCCGCCCACCCGCACCAAGAGCGCTTGAATGATCGCCAGCGTCAGCGGCAGCTTGATGGTGAAAGTGGTTCCGGAGCCCTCGGCGGAGTCGACGTCGAAGATCCCCTTCAGGCGCGCGATGTTCTTCTTCACCACGTCCATCCCG
>JAGWST010000160.1 GCA_028869325.1 bacterium
CCGGCCTGAGCAACCTCACCGTCGCGGACCGGGCCACGCTGGGCAACATGTCGCCGGAGTACGGCTCGACGATCGCCATCACGCCGATCGACGCGCAGACGCTAGAGTACCTGCGCTTGACCGGGCGCAGCGAAGAGCAGGTGGCGCTGGTTGAGGCCTATGCGAAGGCCCAGGGACTCTTCCGCACCGATGCCGACGCTGAGCCGCTCTACACCGATACGCTGGAGCTGGATCTCTCGACTGTCGAGCCGAACCTCGCCGGCCCACGGCGCCCACAGGACCGCATTGCGTTGCGTCAGGCCAAATCGGCCTTTCGCTCGCTGATGGACGAAGTCGAAGCGGCGCGCGCGGCCAAGCCCAGCGCCGGCGCGGGAGTCGGGGTGGCAACGGCTCCTGGCACCAAACACGCGGCACAGGTTACCTACGCGGGCGAGAGCTTCGAGCTCTCCGACGGCGCGGTGGTGATCGCCGCCATCACGAGCTGCACCAACACCTCGAATCCCAACGTGTTGATGGCCGCGGGACTGCTGGCGAAGAAGGCCAACGCCTTGGGGCTCAAGCGGAAGCCGTGGGTCAAGACCTCGCTGGCGCCCGGCTCGAAGGTGGTGACCGATTACCTGCGCGCGAGCGGCCTCGACAAGGAGCTGGAGCAATTGGGTTTCTGGCTGGTCGGTTACGGCTGCACCACGTGCATCGGCAACTCGGGGCCGCTGCCCGACGAGATCGCCGCAGCCGTCAGCCAGGCCGACATCCTGGTGGGTGCGGTGCTCTCGGGCAACCGCAACTTCGAGGGACGCATCCATCCGCAGGTGCGCGCCAACTACCTGGCCTCGCCGCCGCTGTGCGTGGCATACGCGCTGGCGGGGCGCATGGACCTCGATCTGGTCACGGAGCCGCTCGGAACGAGCGGAGACGGCAAGCCGGTGTTCCTGAAGGACATCTGGCCGAGCAATGGCGAGATCCAGGCGGAGGTGCAGCGGCACGTCAGCGGCAACGCCTTCCGCAAGGAGTACGCGCAGGTCTTCGAGGGCGACGATCGTTGGCGGTCGATCGCCGTGAGCGGCGGCGAGCGCTACGATTGGCGGAGCGACTCCACGTACGTGCAGAACCCGCCCTACTTCGAGGCGCTGCCGGCGACGCCGCCGCCGTTGCGCAATATCGCCGGCGCGCGCGTGCTGGCGCTGCTGGGCGACAGTGTCACCACGGACCACATCTCGCCGGCGGGCAACATCGCCAAGAGCAGCCCCGCCGGGCAGTACCTCATCGCCCACGGCGTGGAGCCGAAGGACTTCAACTCCTACGGTGCGCGCCGCGGTAACCACCAGGTGATGATGCGCGGGACGTTCGCCAACATTCGCCTGCGCAATGCGCTGGTGCCCGGCGTCGAGGGCGGCTTCACGCGCTACCTGCCGACAGGCGAGCAGATGTCGATCTACGACGCCGCGATGCGCTATGCGAAGGATGGCACGCCGCTGGTGATTCTGGCAGGCAAGGAGTACGGCAGCGGCAGCTCGCGCGACTGGGCCGCCAAGGGCACCTATCTGCTCGGGGCGCGCGCCGTGATCGCGGAGAGCTTCGAGCGCATCCATCGCTCGAACCTCGTCGGGATGGGTGTTCTGCCGCTCCAGTTCAAGGACGGTCAGAACGCGCGGACGCTCGGTCTGAGCGGCGAGGAGAGCTTTGCCGTCTCGGGAATCGCCGCCGGGCTCAAGCCGCGTCAACGCCTCTCCGTGACGGCGGCGGGCACGGGCGGAGAGAGCACCGCCTTCGAGGTCGTCTGCCGCATCGATACGCCGGACGAGGTGGAGTACTACCGCCACGGCGGGATCCTGCAGTTCGTGCTGCGCCAACTCGCCGGGAAGGCATAACCCGCTACTTGGATGGAGCACCCTCGGGGGCTGCGCCGAGCTGTAACAGCAGCTTGACGCGGGTCCCCGACTGCGCGAAGTTGATCTGGAGGCCGTCGGCCAACGATTGCATCAGCGGGATGCCGCGGCCGCGGTCCGTCTGCTGGCGAATGGGGCGCCAGCGGCCGTCGTCGGCGACCTCGATCGCGAGTCGTCCGTCGCTGACGTCGGTGCTCACGCGCAGCGTGCCGGGGCTCTTCGATGCGTACGCGTGCTCCACGGCGTTGGCTACGGCCTCACCGACGGCGACGGTGAGGTCGAAGGTACGATCCTCGTCGAGCGCAAGCTGCGCGGCCAGTTGACGCATGGCCGCGCGGATGATCGAGCCGACCATCGGGATCGCGGAGTAGACCAGCTCTAATTGCCTCACCCGTCCCTCGCTGCGCGAGAGGACCAGTGCCGCGGCGTCGTCCTCGTTGGTGGAGGAGGCGAAGATGTGCTGTTGCAGGCTCTCCGCCGTGAGGCCTCCGTCATGGGAGAGCTGCGAGATGGTCTCCAGGAGGCGGCGCTCTCCGAGCTCGATGTCGCGATCGTACTCCGTCATGCCGTCGGTGTAGAAGACCACGCGCGATCCCGCCGGCAACGTGAAGAGCCAATCCTGCGCCTCGACGCTGGGCGAGGCGCCGAGCGGCATCCCGCCGTGCGGCATGAACGCCGCGGCACCGTCGGGATGGACGAAGACGGGCGGAGGATGGCCCGCGACGGCGTAGTGCAGCAGCCCGCGCACGGGATCGTAGTAACCGAAGAGGGCCGTCACCATCTCCGTGACCTCGTTGAGCTTGACCGCGCTGTTGGCGTGCTCCAGGACCGTCGATGGAAGGTGTCCGCCGACGGCGGCAGCCCGTAGCGCATGACGAACCTCGCCCATGACCGCCGCCGCCTCGAGGCCATGGCCGGCGACGTCGCCGATCGAGATGGCGACGCGTCCGTCCGGCAGCGGAAAGGCATCGTACCAATCGCCGCCGATGTCGGCTTCATCGGTGGCCGGGAGGTAGGCGGCGCCGAGCCCGGCGCCGGAGATACTCGGCAGCTCCTTCGGCAGCAGCGAGCGCTGAAGACGGTCGGCGACGCGATGCTCACGTTCGTAGACGGCGGCGAAATCGACCGCGGCACCGATGCGCAGTCCCAACAGCTCGATCAGCCGGCGATCGCCCGCGTCGAAGCGTTCCGCATCTCGTGCTGCAAACGTCACGGAGCCTAGGTGCGCCTTGCGCGCGCGCAGCGGCGCGCTGACCACGCTGAGATACCCGGACGCCGGGTCTCCATCCGGCGGGTACGCGGCCACGACTCGCTCGCCGGTGGCATCGTGCAGGGCGATCACGCAGGTATCCGCGACGGCGGGGACGACCAGGCGCGCCACCTCGGGTAGCGTGAGGCGGTAATCATACGAGGAGGCGAGAGCCTGATTTACCTTGATGAGGAGATCAAGCAGCTCCGTGACCAAGTGTTTACCCATCGCGAAGAGGATCGTATGGCGGCAACCCCTTGAGGGCGGTTATTTCCCACTTCGGCGCGGGTATAAACGCCTGCTTAGGTCATGCGCTAGCACTTCTGGAGGCGGGGTGCGGCTAGCTCCGGGGCGCAGAGCAGTGCCAACGGTCCGACGGCAACGCCGATTCCCATCGAGGCGAAGGCTAGGCCCCATCCCGCGACGCCGGCGGCGCCCGCGCGGTCGAGCACGAGGCCAAAGATCAGCGGACCGGCGAACGCGCCGATGAAGCCGATGCAGGAGTAGATGGCCATCGTCATGCCGCGCCGGCGCGGGTCGCTCACGTCGACCAGGCCCGCCGTCAATGTCGCCGAGTCGCCGGTGACGAAGCAGCCGTAGCAGAGCAGCAGTGCGATGACGACGGGTCCGGAGAGGCTCGCCGTGAAACCGATCGTGCAGGCGAAGAGGGCGGAGCAGGCCATGACCAGCAGCAGCGTGCGGCGGCGCCCGAACTTCAGGGCGATCTCGTTGCCGAAGATGCTGGCGGGGATGCCGATCGCCGTGAGCGCCGCGGCGATCAGCGCGGGGCGCGAGAGTAGATGGCCTGCCGGATGCAGCGCGGCGCTGAAGACGAGGAAGGCGACGGCCCAAGAGCGCAGCCCGAAGAGCTCAAAGCTGTGCGCGGCATAGGCGACGGCGTAGGCCATCACGGAGCGATTGCGGAGCACGGGGCGCAGCTCGAGCAGCGTGGGCGCGGAGCTCGCCGGACTGGAGGGGGCGCCGCCGCGCGAAGGCGTCAGCGCAAGGGCGGCGATCGCGTATGCCAGCGACGCACCGGCCGCAGCGGCGATGAATGCCCACCGCCAGCCCAGCCACGCGCCGACCTCGCCGGAGACGATGAACGAGAGGCTGATCCCCACGCCGAAAGAGGCGGTGTAGAAGGCGACGGCGCGCGACGGTGTTGGGCCCTCGATGCGCTCGGTCAGCGCCTTGAGGCCCGGCATGTACGTGCCGGCGAGGCCGACGCCGGCGAGGCCGCGCGAGAGCATTGCCATCCAGAAGCCGTGCGCGGCGAGCGCAAAGAGCAGGGAGCTCGCGCCGGCGAGCGCCGTGGAGAGCAGATAGATGCGACGTTGATCGAAGCGATCCGTGAGGCCGGCCAAGATCGGCACGGCGAGCAGATAACCGGCGTAGTAGATGCCGCCGATCCAGCCGGCCTGCGTATTCGTGAGATGCCAAGCGGCGCTGAGGCCGGGGAGCAACGCGGCAAAGGTGGACGAGCCGCACATGCCCAGCACCTCGGCGGCACAGAGCGCCAAGAGCAGGCGTTGGACCTGGCGCGCGCGCGGAGCGATCAACGACGGGCCGAGGGCTCCGGCGCCGCGGAGTCGCGGCTCAGCTCGTGGGCCGCTTGGGCACCCTCGTAGAAGGCGCGAACGGCGTTGAGCTCCTTGGCTTCGTGCGCGCCGCCGACCACGCGGTATGGAATCCCGAGTCGCTCTAGCGAGGGGCGCAGGGCATCGTTGGGCTCTTGCCCCACCGCGATGACCACCGTCTCTGCCGCGACCAGCCGGCGCGCGCCGCGCTGGTCGCTGATCCAGACGCCTTCGGGGGCGATGCGCTCATAGCCGATGTTGGTGAGCGCCTCGACGCCCTGCATGCGCAGCGCCTTGAGCACCGCCCAGCGCGTCGACTTTCCGATCGTCTC
>JAGWST010000161.1 GCA_028869325.1 bacterium
CCCGACCTGCGAGAGCGAGACGGTACCCAAACCAGCGGCTCCGGCGGTGAACGATTGGCTGGTCAAGCCACCCGGCGGCCCGACTTGGAGGTATCCCGACTGCGGCGGCGTGATCGGCTGCAGATAGCCGTTGGTGCCATAGCCGGTCGGGTCGAAGGCGCCCAGCACGGTATCGAGCATGACGGGGTCCACGCGCTGGAAGTACGTCTGAAAATCCGTCTGACCGAAGAGCGTGCCCGCGATCGAGATGCCGCGCCCGAAGGGCTGCAGCGGCAACGCTCCGTTGGCGTACTCGCCGTTGGGCGGTTGGAATGCGAGCCCGGTGAGCGACCCTTTGAGGCTGTCGATGCGGCCGCCGCGGATCTGAAGGTTGGAGAACGGGCCCGCCTGGTCGACGGTCACCGCCAGGGTCGGCGTGTAGTCGAAGTGCGCCCCCTGTTGAAATGCCCCGCCGAATTCGTAGCTCAGGTAGCGCATCGGCATCGAGACGGTGATATTGGGCGTGGCGCGATAGCCGATCGTGAATTGGTTGTCCGTGCGCAGCAGATCGCCGGGCTGGTTCTCTTGAGTGAACGGGCTGTTGCTCCGATCGGTCTGCAAGAAGGCCGTCACGAACGGGTCCGCCTGCGCCGCTTGGCCGGGTTGGACGACGGTGCCGAAGGGCGTCGTCTGCGGCGCCCCGGTGGTGTTGACGATCGTCAGCGGAAAAACGTCGCGCCGGCGCGCGGAGGCCTCTTGGCGGAAGGAGCCGTGAAAGAAGAGCCCCTGCGCGAAGGCCGTGCGCCGCTCGAGCGAGTCGACGCGGTCCTCGAGATCCGTGGTGCGCACGCCGAGCGCGTCGAGCTCGTCTTTCAACGCGAAGGTGAGCTGCTGGAGCGTCTCGAGGTCTCTGCGCGAGGCGCCGTGCGCGCGCACGTAGTCGATCGCGCCGGCCACGACTTTCGCCATCTCGTAGCGCGTCAGCGGGCGCTCCCCCTTGAACGAGCCGTCGGGGTAGCCTTTGACGATGCCGTCGGCAGAGAGCTGCGCCACCGCCCGCGCCGCCCAGAAGCTCGAGGGAACGTCGGAGAGCGGCGTCGCGGAGGCGGGACGCGCGAGACTACACGCAACCCCGAGGACCAGGGCCGCGCCTAGTAGCGATCCTACCAGACGCCTCATCTGTAGCCTCCAACGCGCCGGAGCCGTTCACATCGAAACCCGCCGCGTTCGACCCAAAGAACGAGCTGTGGGATTTATCTTCCCTACTTTGCGACTCCTCTGCATGTAAGGAATCGGCGCGCGATGACCGCAGCCGCATAGGCGTCGATCGGCTCGGGCGGCACGCGCATCCCCTCCGGGAGGAGGCGCGCCAGCCCGCGCGGCGGATTGAGCCGCCAGTAGAGGGCCCGTGCCTCGTATGAAGAGTGGCGCTCGTCCACCAGGCGCAACGTGGGCCCCGCCGCCAGCGCCCGGCGCAGCCCCTCGGCTACGGCGCGGGCACCGGTTTGCCGGCCCAGGGCCACGGCCTCCACCGCGTATTGCGCGGCCAGCGCCGCGGCCCGCTCGGGGGCTCCCTCGCCGGAGACGATCTCCAGCGCCAAGGGAGCCTCCGCCGCGGAGTCGACGACGGCCAGGCCGACCTTCCGGGTACCGGGATCGACGCCCAGGACGCGCATCACTCCATCCGCTCGACGTTGAGCTGGATGACCAACGGACCGATGGCGCGCACGGTGTTGCCCGCACGCGCGACGAGGCGGAACTTGCCCTTGGCTTTGCTCAGCTCGCGCTGGATCGTCTGCAGATTGCTGGGGTTACCGAACGGCTCCGACGTGTATGCCGGCATCCCGTGATCGTTCGCCGCCTGCTGGGTGAGAGCCAGCAGGTAGCCGATGTTGGGAACCGCGCCCCCCGGCACCGTGATCGCCGCGATCTCCTGGCCCTTCTTGTAGACCAGGCGGTCGCAGGTGATGTTCAAGCTGATCGAGAGCCGGTCTCCGCGGAAGAGATTGTGCGCGGCCACCGGAAAGACGATGCCCGCCACCGGATAGCAGTTGCGGCGGATGTAGGTGGCGGCCTCGTTGAACTTCTTGTCGTGATCGGCGTCGTCGACGGGGCGGTCGTACGGCTTGAGTCCCAGCGGCACCCAGACGCGGTTGGCCTCGCTCACGGCGTTGGTGAAGATGGTCTTCACCTCGTCGTGAATGCGCTGCGGCGACTGGTCCGCGTTCACCACGGCGTAGGTCGGCGTGATCGGCTGGTTGTTGCCTTGGATGAGGTTCTCGTTCTGCGTGCGCGCCAGCTCTTGCTCGCGGTCCTGTACCTGTTTCTGCAGCGAGGCCACCTGCGCGTTCAGCTCGCTGAGGCGAAAGAACGCCGTGCGCGCGTAGTGAGAGGCGGCAAGGAAGGCAAGTGTCACGCCGAGCGCGATCAACATGCCGAAGCCGACCGCGACGATCGTCGAGGTGTGCTTCGGGCGCAGTCCAAAGAGGCTCATGCGCCGGCGTCCCACCTGGTGGCCGACGCGATCACCGATGAAGGCGATCGCCCCTGCCAGCACCACGATGAACGCGATGCGCAGGATGCCCAGCAGCGTCTCCATCAAACGTTCACCGAGCGGCGCAGCATGCCCAGGCCGAAGAGCGTGAAGATGGCATTGGGCGCCCACGCCGCAGGGATGGCGAGCAGCGGCGAGAGCGAGCCGACGGAGAGAAAGACGGTCGAGATGACGTAATACGCGAAGACGATGACGATCGCGATGCCGAAGCCCAGACCCGAGCCGCCGCCGCCGCGCACCGGGCGCAGACCGAAAGGCACGGCGATCAGCGTGAAGACGAACGCCGCGAAGGGACGCGCCAGCTTCGACTGATAGGTCGCGTAGTAGGAGCGTATCGCGGGGATCGTGAGGTGCCCCTCTTCGATCACGCGCATGATCTCGCTGCGGCTCATCTCCTCTGGATTGTTCGAGCTGACTCGCTGGATGAACTGCGCCGGACGCTCGCCGATGTCGACCCGCATGGCGGGGAAGGTGCTGATCGTCGGGCCGTCGGGATCGAAGCGGTAGACGGAGGCGTTCTCGAACTCCCAAGCGTCGGTCTGGAAGCGCGCCCGGTTGGCAACGATGATCTGCGTCGGCCTCTGCGAGCGATCGTACTGAATCACGGTCACGTTGTCGAGCGTCTGCGTCGACGCCTCGAACGCCGTCGCCGCCGTTACTTGCCGGCCGCCGCCGGGAAGGTCTTGGGAGGTCACCAAGCTCTGCGGCACGGCCGTCACGTGCTGGATCACCTCCTCACGCACGTAGACGGCGCGGTCCTGCGAGATCGGCGCCACCTCCTCCTGGAGAAAGAGGGAGAGGAACGAGGTCAGCACGCCGACCACGAGCAGCGGGAGCGCGATGCGCGCCAGCGAGATGCCGCCCGCCTTCATCGCCGTGATCTCGCTGTCGGCCGAAAGGCGTTGGATCGCCAGCAGCACGCCCAGCAACAACGCCATCGGTATCACCAGCACGATGATCCCCGGCAATTGCAGGATGAAGTACTCGACGGCGGCCAGCAGCGGCGCATGCTCCTGGCTGACGAGCTTGGCGATGTTGAGGATCTGCGTGACGACGAAGATGAGCGTGAACGCAGAGAGGCCGAAGAGCGACGGAGGGCCCAGCTCCGTCACCACGTAGCGATCGAGCGTCCTCACAGACGAAAGCCTTCACCCAGGTAGAACTTGCGCGCCACGGGGCTCTCGGCGACGTCGTGCGCCGTACCCTCCACCTCGATACGCCCATTGTTCAAGATGTAGGCACGATCGACGATGGCCAGCGTCTCGCGCACCTGGTGATCGGTGATCAAGATGCCCAGGCCGCGGTCCTTCAACTGGCGGATCATCTGCTGGATGTCGGCGACGGCGATCGGGTCGATGCCGCTGAAGGGCTCGTCCAGCAACAGAAAAGCCGGCTCGATGGCCAGCGCTCGCGCGATCTCCACGCGGCGCTTCTCGCCGCCGGAGAGCGCGTCGGCGCGAATGTCCCGCAGGTGCGAGAGGCCGAACTCGTCGAGCAGCTCGGGCAATCGATGCTCCTGCTCGTCGCGCGCGACGCCGTTCATCTCCCAGATCAAGCGAATGTTATCGGAGACCGAGAGGCGGCGGAAGATCGAGGTCTCCTGGGCCAAGTAGCCGATGCCGCGCCGCGCGCGCATGTACATCGGCGAATGTGAGAGATCCATCACCTCGCCGTCGCGACGCAGCGTCACCGTACCGCCGTTCGGCTTCACCAGGCCGACGACCATGTAGAACGTGGTGGTCTTGCCGGCGCCGTTGGGGCCCAAAAGGCCGACGACCTCGCTGACGTTGACGTCGAGCGAGACGCCGTCGACGACGGTGCGCTGGCCATAGCGCTTGACGAGGTGCCGTAGTTCGATCGTGCTCAACGCGTCATCTCAACGTTCACGGGGAGACCGTCACCTGCTCAAGATGCAGATCACCGTCCAGGTGCCCACCGGTCAGCACGTCGTTTCCCGAGACCATCCGCACATCCCCGTCGCCGCTGACGTGGTCGGTGTTGGAGTAGTACACGAGGTGCCGGCAGGTGAGCACGACGCCGTCGCTGCTCACCGCGCGAACGCCTCCGTCCATCGTCACCGTCTGCGTATTATGATCGATCAGCGCCTTCGGCGCGTCGACGGCGAGCGTCTTCCCCTCGCGGTAGAAGATCACGTGCGTCTGGCGGAAGCTGGCACGGCGGTGCGCGTTGTCGTAGGTCGCCGACTGCGCCTCCAGCCGGTAGCGCTTGGTCCCGTGCGGGCGGAAACTCTCGATCACCACCGGCCTCTTCGCATTGCCCTTGGCGCTGACCTGAATCGGCGGCAGCGTCGCGCTCGGGGCCGTGCGGGCGGTGGGCGAGGGTGGCCCGGCCGCGCCGCGCTGCGGG
>JAGWST010000162.1 GCA_028869325.1 bacterium
CCGCTCGGCATCCGCATGGCCCTCAAAGGCAAGCTCCCGCCGCCGTTCGTCAAGCCCGTGCCGCAGGTCGACGAGATCCGGCAGGTATTCGAGATCATGGAGGCTCCGGTTCACTGACATGACAACCATCGCTTTGGATACATCCTCGCCGTCGAAATCGACGCAGATGCGCAAGTACGGCTTCTTTCCCGGCTGCGTCGCCAAAGAGTCCTGCAAGGAGCTCTATAACTCGACGCTGATCCTGGCGGAGAGACTGGGCATCGAGCTCGTCGAGTTGAAGGCCGCTTCGTGCTGTGGGGCCTCCGTGCTCAACGACACGCACCGCGACGTGGCGCGCGTCCTCAACGCGCGCACCTACGCGCAGGCGGAGGAGCTGGGCCTCGATGACGTGGTGACGATCTGCTCCACCTGCACCGGGCACATGCGCGCGGCCAACAAGGAGATGCTCGAGGACGAGCACTTGATGGAGCAGGCCAACGCGGTGCTGGGCAAGTTCGGCAAGCAGTACAAGGGCACCGTACGCGTACGGCATCTGCTGTGGGTGCTCATCGACGACATCGGGCTGGACACGCTCACGTCGATGGTCGTGAATCCGCTGCGCGGTCTGAAGGTCGCACCCTTCTACGGCTGCCACATCATCCGGCCGGAGGAGGTCAACGGCTGGGAGTCTTCACGAAATCCGCACTCGCTGGAGGACTTGATCGAGGCGATCGGCGGGCAGGCCGTCGACTACGCCGGCAAGACGCGCTGCTGCGGCTTCCATATCCAGCTCGAGAAGGACGGCGTTGCGGCCAACATGGTCGGCCAGAACATGCGCATGGCCAAAGACGAGGGCGCTGAGGCGGTGCTCACGCCGTGCCCGCTCTGCCACCTGGCGCTCGACGGCTACCAGCAGGATGCCGCCGCCCGCTGGGGGCGAACCGATCTCCCGATCTTCCACCTTCCTCAGCTGGTTGCGCTGGCGCTCGGCGTGCCGCATGAGCGGCTGGGCATCGCCAAGCACCTCATCGACCCGACCAAGGTCCTCTTCCAACGAGAGATCGCGGTCTAGCCGGCCCGGCTCACGGCCTGCGACATCGGCGCCGATCATCTCGTTGACATGACGCAGATGCATCGCCGTGGCTCTACCGCCCTGAGCGCCCTCCTGGCGGCCGTTCTTCTGTGGCTCCCGCTTCCAGCGGGGGCCACCGCTGCGCGCGCGCCGGAGCCGCCCCCATCACTCACGCTGCCGACGCAGGTGCTGGTGGTGGGCGGAACCCCGGCGGCGATCGCGGCCGCCATCGCGGCCGCACGCCACGGCCTGCGCGTGCAGCTGGTCTGCGACAAGCCCTATCTGGGCGGACTGTTGACGGGCGCGATGATGGACCAGTGGGACCTCAATAAGGCCCCCGACGGCGCTCCCATCGAGGGCGGCATCTTCCGCGAGATCTACAATCGCCTAGGCGAGGCCTTCGAGCCGCAGACGGCTGAGGCCGTCTTCCTTGACATGGTCCAGGCCTATCCCGCGATCACCCTCCACATGATGACGGCTCCGGTTGCCGTCAAGGTCACCGGGATGGCGCTGGATCGGCGCGTCCGCCAGGTCACCTTCGTCGACGAGCGCTACGACGAGCGCTTCGCCATCGATGCCGGGACGGTGATCGACGCCACCGACGACGCCGACCTGGCGGCGATGTCGGGCGCCCGCTACGACGTCGGCCGCCAGGACACGGGTCTGGATACGAAGATGCAGGCTGCGACCCTCATGTTCGCCGTGGTCGGCGTCGACTGGCACGAGGCAGCGCGCTCCTATGACGAGGGGCGCTACGGCTTCGGCGGCGTCACCGAGAAGAAGATCTGGGGTTACACGAAACTCATGCGCGCCTACCAGCCGCTCTCAGCGCAGGTGGCGGTACGCGATCTCAACCTCGGCCGCGAGCCGGACGGGCGCGTGACGATCAACGCCGTCGACATCACCGGCATCGACGGCCGCAAGCCCAGCTCGCTCGAGGAGGGAATGGAGATTGGGCGCGCGGAGGCGCACCATCTCACGCACTTCCTGCGCCGGCGCGTGCCCGGTTTTCAGCACGCGCGCGTAGCGGCCTTCGCCGACGAGCTCTACATTCGCGAGACGCGCCACGTGCTGGGACTGACCACGCTGACGGCCAACGACATCTGGCACGGCAGCGTTCCCTACGACACCATCGGCCTCGCCTCGTACCCGCTGGATCTCCACCCGTCATACGTCGGTGAGCAGCCGGCCTACGCACCGGTGCGCCACATCTACGGCGTGCCGTTCCGCGCGATGGTGCCGTACGGCTTCGACAACCTGCTGGTCGCCGGCCCCGCGATCTCAGCCACGCACGTGGCCGCCGGAAGCGCACGCATCATCCCCACCACCATCGAAGAGGGCGAGGCGGCGGGCGCCGCCGCCGCGGTCTCGCTTCGCCACGGCGTGGATTTCGCTCGCATGGCCTACGAAGAGGAGTGGATGCGGCGTCTGCGCTCCTCGCTGGCGCGTGCCGGCGCCGTGGTCGACATCGCGCGGCGCTAGCGCGAGCCTCAACCCAAGACGACGATATCGCGCGCCGGATCGTCGAGCGGGACGAGCACCTTGGTGCGAAACTCGGATACCGTATCGAAGAGCGTCCGCTTCGAGCGCACCGTCAACCTCAGGTACGGCACGCCTTGCCGCATCATGTAGCCGTCGAACCGGTACTCGACCAGAGCCGAAGATGGGCGACGCGGCCGGTCGAGCCGCTGCGACTGTACCAACTTCTCGACGATGCGGCGCTGGGCGAGCGAGGGTACCAGGGCATCGCGCTGGGCGGCGTCGAGCGTGCTGCCCTCCGATGGGATGGCATCGCCCTCGCCGGTGGCGAAGCGCATGATGTGCTCCCAGTCGACGTCGTCGATGGCGACGAACCTCAGGCCATAGCGGTAGTGCGGGCGCCCCTGGTAGTTCACGGTGTCGCGCCAGCGGATCTCACCGCCGATGGATACCGGGCGATCGCCGATCAGCACCACGGCGGATAGGCAAGCCGTGCGCGGTGGGAGGGGCTGCTGAGTCAACAGGCAGAGCCCGCCGCCGCTGATGTCGAGGCCGATGGCGGGCATTCGCTCCTCTTGCGTGGGGAAATAGACCGCACTAAACGGCTTGCGCCGGCGCGAAAAGCGTCGGCGGTTGGCCGATGCGGTGCGGGCGCCGCGGCCAGGCGGATCGGGGCGCCGGGGCAAGCGGTAGCCTCCTTGGAGGGATGAGGTGGCGGCCGGACCCGCTACTTTGCGCGCGCGCGCTCGTATGCCTGCTCCAGACGAGCGAGGGCCTGCCGGTCGACGCGGCGGCCCGCCGCCGGCCCACCGCGCAGCGGCTCGTCGAAGAGCCGCGCCGGCAGGGTGTCGTCGCTGGTCCTCCAGCCGAGTCG
>JAGWST010000163.1 GCA_028869325.1 bacterium
ACCGATCACCATCGTGGTGGCGATCGTCTCGCCCAGCGCGCGGCCAAGGGCGAGCACGCAGGCGCCGAAGATGCCCGAGCGCGCCGCCGGCAGCACGACGCGGCGAACCGTCTCCCAGCGCGTCGCCCCCAGCGCCAGCATCGCCTCGCGCTGGTCGACCGCCACCGATTCGATGAAGTCCCGCGATATCGCGGCCACCGTCGGCACGATCATCAACGCCAAGATGAAGCTCGCCGTGAGCATCCCCACGCCGTAGATCGGCCCCGAGAAGAGCGGCAGCCAGCCCAGTTTCGATTGGATCGCGGGGCCGATCAGCGAGCGCATCAGCGGCGCGAGCACGAAGAGGCCCCAAAGCCCGTAGACGACGCTGGGAACGGCGGCCAGCAGCTCGATCAGAAATGCCAGCGGGCGGGCGAGCGAGGGCGGCGCGAACTCGGCAAGATAGGCCGCCGCGAAGATGCCGACCAGTGCCGCGATGAAGATCGCGATCGCCGAGCTCACCAGCGTGCCGAAGATGAACGGCAGCGCGCCGAAGCGTCCCGCCACCGGGTCCCACGCCGTAGCGATCAGGAAGTGTAGGCCGAACGATCTCATCGCCAGCCACGAGCCCGAGACCAAGACCGCGAAGAGGCCGAGGATCAGCGCCAAATAGATCCAGGTCGAGAGATTCAACGCCCACCTGAAGAGGCGATCGACGAGCTGATGCCGCGGTCGGAATGCCTCGAGCGGCGCCGTTTGCAACGGCGCGCCTTCGCCACTCACAACCGATTCTCGCACGTCAGAAGCAATCCCCCGAAAATGGCGCTCGCCGAGGGGGGCTTGGCACACACCCCCTCGGCGTCGTTGATATGGCAGCGGCGATATGCGCGGCGATTACACGTGCATTTGACCGAGGACCCGTTGTGCCTCCTGCTGCACGTTGGCTGGCAAGGGGACGTAATACAGGGTTTGCGCGATGCGCTGCCCCTCGGTCGCCGTCCACTCCAGCACGGCCTTCACCAACTTGCCGCGCGCGGAATCGGCCGGCTTGGCGAAGAGCATCACCCACGAGTATCCCGCGATCGGATAGGAGCTCGCACCCGGGCGGTCGACGATCGAGAAGTCGTTCGGATTGACGGCCGGCTTGGTCGCCGCCGCCGCGCGCACGGTCTCGATCGTCGGATAGACGAACTTCCCCGAGCGGTTCCCGACCTGCGCGTACGTCATCTTGTTCTGCAGCGCGTAGGCAAGCTCAACGTAGCCGATGGCACCCGGAGTCTGCCCGATCTGCCCGGAGACGCCCTCATTGCCCTTGCCGCCCACGCTGTTCTGGGCCGGCCACTGCACGCTCTTGCCGACGCCCACCTTGCTCTTCCACTCGCGTGAGACGGCGGAGAGGTAGTCGGTGAAGATGTACGACGTGCCGGAGCCGTCGGAACGGTGCACGACGACGATCTGCGTGTCGGGCAGTTTCAGCGACGGGTTGAGCTTGGCGATCGCCGCGTCGTTCCATTTTGCGATCTTACCGAGGTAGATATCGGCGATCACCGTACCGCTCAGGCGCAGGCCGTTCCCGATGCCCGGCACATTGTAGGTCACGGCAACGCCGCCGAGCGCGATCGGGATCTGCAAGACCGCGCCGCCCGCCGCTTCGGCGCGCTTGAGCTCCTCTTGGTTGAGCGGAACGTCGCTGGCCCCGAAGTCCACGGTCTTGGCGGTGAACTGCCGGATGCCGCCGCCGCTTCCGATGGATTGGTAGTTGACCGTCACGTCGCCGTGCTGCTGGCTGTACTCGTAGAACGCCTTCGAGAAGAGCGGATAGTCGAACGACGAGCCCGCCCCCGTCAGCTGCGTCGCGGCGAGCGCGGGTAGGACCCCGGCCGCGGCGACGGCCGTGGCGACGAATCCGGCCGCGAGCGAGAGCGCCCCCCTCCGAGTAAATGCTTGGCGTAGCATGTGCGAGATGATCCCTCCACGATCTTGGTGCGGGCGGGACCGCTGTGATCCCGCTCCGAGACGAGTCTAGCCAGGCCGCCTCAAGAGCAGGTTAAGGAGCACGAAAAAGAGCGCCGTTCGGCGCCCTTTTTCACGATAGACATTGGTGCGGAAGACTGGACTCGAACCAGCACGATATTGCTACCGCCAGCCCCTCAAGCTGGTGCGTCTACCAATTCCGCCACTTCCGCAGGCGATGGCCGGCTTCCTTAAATGCCGCCGGGACCCCAAGGAGTTTAGACGATGGCGGTCGCGGCGTCAATCCCCCTTTCCTTCAGCGCGCCGAACCACACACGGCGTGGCGCATTAGCGCATATTCGGGTCTAGCGCGTCGCGTAGACCGTCGCCCATGTAGTTGATCGAGAGAACGGTCACCAGGATACACAGGCCGGGAAAGATGGCCGCCCAAGGCGCGATCGCCATATTGTACTGCGCGTTGGCCAGCATGTTGCCCCACGACGCCGTCGGCGGTTGGATACCGAAGCCCAGGAACGAGAGCGCCGACTCCAGGATGATCACGTTCGCAACGTCAAGCGTCGCCTGCACGATGATCGGCGCTACCGCGTTGGGCAGCAGGTGCTTGAACATGATCCGGCTGTCGGAGCCGCCGATGGCGCGAGCCGCCTCGGCGAACTCCTTCTCGCGCAGCGAGAGATAGGACGCCCGCACCAAACGCGTCACGGGCATCCAGCCCAGCCCGCCGATGATCAACACGATGATGCCGAACGAGAGCGCCGCCTTGTTGGACGAGGCCGCGACGATGGCCGTCAAGACCAGCAGCAGCGGCAGCAGGGGGATCGAGAGAAAGACGTCCGTCACGCGCATGATCGCGTAGTCGATCCATTTGCCGTAGTAGCCGGCGAGCGCGCCCAGGATCGTCCCGACGACCACCTCGATCGAGACGGCGAAGATGCCGACCGTGAGCGAGATGCGCGCGCCGAACATCAAGCGCGAGAGGAGATCGCGGCCGTTCTCGTCCGTGCCCAGAGGGTGACCGTACGCCCCGGGGGCGAGAGGATAGCCGTTCCAGTGCGCCTGGTCGATGTAGTTCGGATTCCACGTCGTCAGGAACGGCGCGCAGATCGCCACCAGCACGATCAGGATCAACGCCGCCGAGCCGGCGATCGCGAGCCGGTGCCGGCGAAAGCGCTTCCACGTGGCATGCCGCTCGCGCTCGAACTCTGCCTGGAGGTCGGCCGGCTCCGGGGCTTGCTGCAGGGGCAGGGTCGTCGCCATCGCGTCTCTCCTCGTCTGACTGACTAGTCGTACTTCACACGCGGGTCGAGCCACGCGTATGCTACGTCGGCGAGGAGGTTGAAGAGCACGACCAGGAAGGACACGAGGATCAGGTATCCCATCAACAGCGAGAAATCGAACTGGCCCAGTGCGTTGATGAAGAGCCGCCCCATCCCCGGCCAGGCGAAGATCGTCTCGGTGATGATAGCGCCGCCGACGAGGCCGGGCAGCGAGAGCGCGATGATGGTCACCACGGGGATCACCGCGTTCTTTAGGCCGTGCTTGAGAATGACCACGGCGGGTGCAAGTCCCTTGGCGGCGGCCGTGCGCATGTAGTCGGTCTTGATGACCTCGAGCATCGAGCTGCGCGTGAAGCGGCTCCACGTCGCGATAAATGCGAGCGAGAGCACGATGGTTGGGAGGATGAGGTGCACGACGCGATCGTCGATCGGGCAGGCATCCGTATAGCACATCGAGGCCGAGGGCAGTTGCAGGCGGTATCCGAAGCCCGTGAGGCCGTGAACGGCGAAGATCAACTGGAGCATCAGGGCGAACCAGAAGACCGGCATCGACTGGCCGAAGAAGGCGAAGGTGGTGACGAGGTAGTCCCAGATCGAGTAGGGCTTGATCGCCGCCAGCAGACCCGCCGGGATGCCGATGGCCAGCGAGACGACGAAGGCGCTGCCCATGAGGATCAGGGTCGCGGGCAGGCGGTCGAGGATGGCGGAGACCACGCTCATCGAGTTGGAGGTGGAGTATCCGAAATCGCCGCGCACGACGTGGCCCAACCAGGCCAGATATTGAACGTAGATGGGACGGTCGAGGCCGAAGTTGTGCTTCAGCCGCGCGATATCGGCGGCGGTGATGTGCGGGTTCTGCAGGTAGGGCGTGAGCGGGCCGCCGGGTGCCTCATGCAGGATCAGAAAGAGGATGATCGAGATCAGGAGCAGCAGCGGAATCATCTGCCCGGTCCGGCGCACCACGTAATTGAACAGCTGACTATCCCCCCCGCTCACCGCACTGCGATATGAGAAACGCAGCGAGAGCGGCCGTCGTCTTAACCCCGCGCTCCGAAGCCCGCGGGGCCCGACGGGGCCGCCAAATCTGAAAACGCCCCAAAGTTACGGCGGTACCGGCCCTATCCCTCCATCGAACGCGCGGCCTTCCTGGCAATTCGTCGTACGTCTGTTCGCCTCTGCAGACGCTCGCCTAGGAGCCCGTGCGCGGCCGAAGTCCCAGGATCTCGCGCGCCTCCTGCGGCGTGGCGACGGGTCGCTGGAGCTCGCCGGCTAGGCGAGCGACGCGCGCCACCAGCTCCTCGTTGCGTGCCAGGCGCCCCTTCGCGTAGTAGAGATTGTCCTCGAGGCCGACCCGTACATGGCCCCCCATCGCGATCGCCGTCGCGGCGAGCTGGAGCTGTGCGCGCCCGATGCCGGCCACGGACCAGGTGCAGCCGGCGGGGAGGCGGCGCACGACGTCGACCAAGTTCTCGACGCTTCCCTCCGCGCCGCCGGGCACGCCGAGCACGATGTCCACGTGGCGCGGAAAGGAGAGCGCACCCTCGCGCTCCAGGCGCCGGGCGTTGTCGAGGTGACCGAGATCGAAGAGCTCCAGCTCCGGCACCACGCCGAACTCGTGCATGCGCGCGAGGATAGCGCGCATGATCGGAAACGAGTTCTCGAAGACGCCGTCGCCGAAGTTGACGCTGCCGCAGGTGAGCGTGGCCATCTCCGGCCCCAGCTCCAGCGCCACGGCGCGCTCCTCGGGCGTCATGCCCAAGGCGCCGCCGGTGGAGAACTGCACGATCAGGTCGCAGCGGGCGCGCACCGCCGCCATGAAGGCGCGAAAGGTCTCGACGTCCTGCGTCGCCCGCCCGTCTGCCAGACGCCCGTGCACGTGGATCATCGCGGCGCCGGCGGCGCGGCAGGCCGCCGCCGTCTCCCCCAGCGCTTCGGCCGTGTACGGCAGGTGGGGCGTCTGATCTGGGGTGACCTCCGCCCCGGTCGGCGCGACGGTGATGATGAGCGGCTGCATTGCGTCTCTCCTTATCCCCGCAGTTCGCTGGCGGCCCGCGCCGTCATCCGTTCGTCCAAGCCAAGCAGTCGCGCCAGCATGATCGCGTCGCCCTCGGAGGCCTGGGGTCCGGCGGGGGCAAGCCGATAGTCCATGGCCGCGCCTATCAGCTGTAGCGCCTCCTCCAGCGAAGGCTGCCGCTCGGGAGAGGCTGCGAAGGCGCGCCGCAGCCCCACCACGGCGTAGTGCGCTACCCGGGCGCGCTCTGCAACTCCGGCATAATGGGTCGTCAGCAGCGCGATCTCGCCACGCTCCCGCAGCGTCGCCAG